>NZ_JAKUGJ010000034.1:0-25274 GCF_022663915.1 Bacillus cereus group sp. BfR-BA-01331 | reverse complement strand
CTTCGGATTCCTAGGATTTGATTTGAGGCGAGTACTTAATCGAAATAAGAGTAGATACTTTGTTCTTATTACCCCGAAGAAGAAAGCCTGTACGAAAGTGAAAGCAAAAATCCGAGAATTAATCAGAAACGCAGGCGCCAAGCCTGCACAAGATTTAGTAAAACAAATCAATACTGTACTGATTGGATGGGTGAATTACTTCCGGGTTGGGAATTCTAGTCGAGCTTTTAGTAAAGTACGAGACTATACAGAGATGAAAGTCCGTACGTTATTGACGAGAAGGAAACGGCGACAAAAGCGTAGCATTGGATGGCAGAGATGGAGTAATGAATATCTCTATGGTGTACTAGGACTCTACTGGGACTGGAAAGTTCGTCCTCTCGAAAGCTCGGGAAGATATTGATAAAAGTGTCTGCCATCTGATAGGTCTCATAACCCTTTTGATGAAGTTTATGGGGTGAGCTGCTTGAGGGAAAACTTCACGAGCAGTTCTTATGGGGAGGGGCTGGAAACGGGTCATAACTGATACCGCGCCAGTTCTTTACCCGACAAATTTTATTTAAAACGTGGAAGTCATTCTTTCAAATTCATCATTGTAAAAAGATAAAACCAGAACGATTGGAGTGCCATTTATATGGTCAATTGATTGCCATTCTACTCTGTTCTTCTATCATGTTTCAAATGCGACAATTGCTCCTCATGAAGAAAAAACGAGAGCTTAGTGAGTATAAAGCCATATATATGATTAAAAACTATTTTCTTCTTCTATTCCAAACTATACAAAAAAACACCCAAGAGCTATCAAAGGTGTTACTTCGCCTGTTCAATCTCCTACAGCAAAACGGGCGGAAATCTCATCGATATGAGAAAAAAACGGTCTTTGATATATTAGGTGTCGTTTACAATTGTACCATGTCTGATAATCAAGCCGCTTAATTCAAAAAATGAAACCCGTTAGGGTTTATTTCGTATGCAAATCTTTCAATCACCTACACTTGCCCTTTAGAAAAAAGAAACAATCTCTCCTAAAATTGACTTTGCATAAACTTAGCTTGATAGCGATGATCCCCCTATAAGTACCCACAATTGAATTTTCCACAAGAATATCGTTACGACATGGTAATGCTTACAACCTTTATAGTTTCTTAACACCCAAATTTCTCTATTTTTCCACTTGGTATAAGTTTCTTCTATACCCTTTTTGAACTTAAATTGAATACCTTCAAAAAGGATTGATATTTTTGGTTGCCTTTTTCCATCTATTATGTAATGAGAGAATAATTATTTGTGATTATATGAATGTTGAGATATTAATTTATCAAATCCCGAATATGTAATATTTTAACAGAATATGTTAATGTTTAAACGTAAGTAAAATAATAATATTAGGAGGATTTAAAATGTTCAAAAAAATTATTTTATCTAGTACTATTCTTTTGGGAACTTTAGGTATAACAACTTTGTCTTTTCCAGAATTAAGTTTAACAAAAGCAGAAGCTGCGATTAATGATGCGAAGATTCAAAAGGTTAAGGTTGCTGGTAGAGATTATGAAAATGGAACTGATGTACCAGCTTATATGACAGGTTCTTTTTCTATGGTAGGAGATAAAGGAGTAACATATACTATTAAACAATATGAATTTAATAAAGATATTGGTACGACAAATGTTACTACAAAGGGGTTATCTTCTCCAGTTGTTTTCCCTATGCCAATCACAGAGGGAAATAAATATGAGGTAACTTACAATGGCCGAGTGATTAGTACTTTTGTTGTCCAAGGACATTAATTAATCTAAAAGAACTGAAGTCAATTTTGACTTCAGTTCTTTTTCTGGAACCTTATAATCCATTTTTTATTTAATTCGACCATATCCTGCAATATATTTACTCCAATACGTACTATTTAAGCTAGCTTCACCAACTCCGGAATTACTAGCATTATAAAACTTGTTATTACCAATATACATACCAACATGAGTAATACCTGATTTGCCCGGAACCGTTCCTTTAAAGAAAACTAAATCTCCTGGTTGAAGAGCCTTTCTTTCGACGCGTGTTGTTTGATTATATTGATCTTGTGATGTGCGTGGTAATTTAATCCCTTGTGTTCCATATCCCCATTGCATTAATCCCGAACAATCAAATCCAGTTTTAGGGCTATTTCCACCATATTTATATGGTTTTCCGTCATATTTTTTCATCTCTGCATAGACTTTGCTAAATTGGCTCGCAGTTATTGATTTTGTGGTGGAAGCTGATATAGATTGTATTGTATTTCCCTTTTGAGAAACACTATCAAGTTCATCTGCAGAAGCAAAACTACCACCCGATCCTAGCATGACACCTAACGTTAATGCCCCAATAATAAGTTTCTTCATAAATTTCTCCTCCTATAATCTTTTGTAAGATTTTATTCTTCTCACCTAATATATTAATCTGGATATACGAAGAAATAAATATAATGAATTAGACAGTATTCTACATATTTTTCATATTTTGTATTTTTATTAATGTTTCATCTTTCTATCTTTGTTTAAATTCAATAAATTTAAGGATTAGATTAATGATTTATGCAATAGAAGTATAAAAATGTATTATTAAAACATTCAGATATTAGTTGAGAAATAAAAATACCTCTTTTATATAATAATAGAACAGAATAAGGACGTTAAGTAAAAAGTAGATTTCCTCTACTTCCCTTCACTTTTAATACCTTTAATATCATAAAAATAATATATAAAAATATATAGTTTTACGGTTTTAATTATTATATACTTATACAAGTAATTTAGCCCTTTTTAAGAGTTAAAATTACGTTATATATAAGGAGTGGTTTGAATGAAGAACAAATTAACGCGAATAATCATGTTAATGGTGGTAATGGCTTTATCAGTTACAGCACTTGCAGCATGTGGAAATAATCGTGATCCCGAAGAAGTTGCTACAGCATATTTTGAAGATGCAAAAGACGGGAATGTAAAAGATTTTGGAGAGTTATTCACTCCAGAAGCGAAAAAAATAGTTGCTTTTGTGGGTGGAAATGCAGAACTAATGAAATCAATTAGTGAAGACCTTAAAAGCTATAAGATTAGAAAAGTTGAAGAGAAAAATGAAATTGCTACAGTAACGGTTGATGCTGTATATAAAGGTAATCCTAAAAAGGTAATCGTAATTGAACTTGAGAAAACGGACGAAGGTTGGAAAATTAGTAAATCATAGAAAAAACGGTCTAGAATTTTATAGACCGTTTTTTATTTTCTTCAATCTTCGTCTTCGAAATCACGAAGACTATCAAGTAACTGTTGAAATGTTGAACACACAGGGTAAATTGATTCCTCGATTCCCTCTTCCTCGTGATCCCAGAATACAATTATAGGTGATTCAGGGTTGCTACGATAGTCAAAACACAAATGATTTCCAAATGAGTCTTTACCAAAAGGATGTATATTACTTGGTAATCGGTCTTTTATATCTTCGTAAACTTTAATAATTGAATTTCTACTTTCTAAATCAAAAGTCAAAAGCTTACTAAATACATTTTCATCCTGTCCAGGTACATCAAATATTTTAGGTCTTGGATAACCACCATCATATTCTTTTACACATTTTATAAAATCCATAGGAAATTTAATATTAAAATATTTTTCTACTTCCTGAATATTTTTATCTGTAATTTCTTTTTTCTTTACCCCAATCCAAGTAACATTATTCACATATACTCCTCCTTATTTATCGCTGTCTTTTCCCCAAATTTTATATCCACCAGTGTGACCTGTTTGTCTATGTACCTCATACTCAACGAGTTGCATTCGTCCTGTTTCCTGATGATGATGCCAAGTGAATCTGTCAGGTACCTCACCGAGTTTGAGTAATTCTATTTCTTCTTCTGTGAATTTTGAAGCCAATTTAGGGTCTTTTATTATTTGTTCATATAATTCTTTACTACATATTCTATCATGCGTTGGCCTAGATTTTTAAAATCTGCCTCTTTTAGGATTACCTCACCCTTGGATTCAAAAATAGGAAATCCATCAGCATCATACGGAATACCTGTAACTGGATGTCTGTCTCCCGCTAATTCACCCATTCTTAATCTTATTGTTTTAGGGCCATTGGGACCTTCATAAGTATATGGGGCTGCTTTCTGTAGATATTGTTGGATACTTCCAACTCCAGCATATGAGAAAGGTTTTCCAGGTTTGAATTCATAGTTCTTTAATATATGCAATGCGTTTCTGTATGCAGGAGAATTTGTTATAAGCGATTTACCTTTAGTAAAACCTGCAAGGCTTGCTACTTTCCCTACTTGTCCTGCTTTACTAAGACCTTTATCACCCAGAAGCCCCAGTCCTAATGTGGCTACACCATAAGCTACATAATGCTCTCTACTTTCCAGATCTCCATTCCAAAAATTATTAATAAATGAATCTGATAAAGCATTCCATGCAGCTGGAAGAGTTTCCTCATAGTTTACAATCGCATCTCGCATATTCAACCAAGTTTCTTTATCACCTAAAGATATAAGTCCTTCCCACGCATCTACGGTACCATCTACAAAGCCGGTAGAAATGCCAGTCCATGCTTCAATTAAATTCTTCTTATTTCTTTCCCATTCTTCTTCAGCTTCAGATTGGTGTGGGATTTTCCCGCACATTGCACCTTCCTCGATATTCTCATTAACCAAATTACCACCATACAGCTCATCCGCTTCTCGGAACTTAGCAGCTGCACGTTCTAATTCTACTGCGATTTTATCTAATTCTTGAAGAACATTAAACATAATTGGCTTTGTATCATTAAACATATGGTAGAACCGATTACTCGTTGCTCCGGTCCACTGAGAGGCTATATATTCAGTTTGATTATACAAATCCTTATGTATATATTCTAAGGATAATTTCGTATTTCTTACGGTTTTAGCTACTTGTTCTAATTGTTCCGGCGTTACCTTAATCTGTGTGCTCATTCCATCCCTTCTTTACTTATATATTAAGAAAATTATAACATATTTAATGTTAATACTAGTTCATCCCTTGAATATCGCTATTAAAATAACCTTCTAGTTTGTATTTTTTAGTCAATACAGATGCGCGAGGATAAGCGTGTTTCCTTTTAAAAATATAATTCTATTAAATTGTATATTTTTATATTAAGATTTAATGTACAATAGGTTAGTCTGTTATTTGTTTTAATTCATTTGAAAAGAAAATTCCTTTAACATGGGATTTTCTTCTTTTTTTTCAAGGGGACTAATCATCTTAACATCCCCACTCTCTGACAGTTCATTTTTTAAAACCCAATAACTAAATGTAATTAAATCTCACAAATTGAATTTTCTTTCTATTTATAGTATACTAATGTAAAGAGACAAGTTTCCTTTAGGCTATTTACAGATGCAAGCAAAGCCCCAATTCTAGTTTAATAGGATTGGGGCTTTGTAATTTACTCTACATACACTTCGAATGGAATCATGATTGCTTGGTTATTGACGAAAAAATAAAAACGTGATATGTTAACTGTAGATTAGATATATATTGAATGCATATCCAATATATATTAAGTATAGTACTTAACTGAATTGCATAGACTAAAAAAAGACGAGATGCTGGTACATCCCGTCTCATAACTGCTACTGTCAAGGTGGCTGTTATTATGCATTATCTTTTTCTAGATCCACGCTTGTACTTGCTACGGTGAAGCGTGGGTTTTTTGTTGTCTTTTTTTTCGAATTGCTTTCTCAGTGCGTATGCTGAAACCTCACGCACAACTGCTCTCGCAATTTCTTTTAAAAGTTCGAACAAAAATTCCATGTTATATCACCCCCTTTCCTTCCAAATGGAAAGAAGGGATAATAACAAGCCCACCTTCACACATATACAGTTATACTTCTATTTTAGCACACTTCGACTCTCTTAAATAGTTAGTTCTTCCATTTTCTAAGTCTTTCTCATGTCATAGTATAGTAATATAACAGACATTTAGTTTACTATAATTTAAATATGTATACTTATAGTTTGGTATACATTCAGATTAAAAGTATGAAGTTACAAATAACTATTTACTTATGAAAATAGTTATATTTTTATAAGTAACATTAGAATTTTTATAAACTACGCGAAAAACAACCTCTCAGATTCGTCTGTATCTCATTTTATTCATTCACTTAATGCTATTATATTCATTTGTCTTTTCTTCCCTGTTTAGCGCTTCTAGGTTGATTTAAAAGAAATCGACTATTTTTGGCCGATTTCTTTTAAAAATTCCTATAAAATATATGCTAGTTGCTTAATTCGTCAGCTAGAATTTCTTCTAAGACTTTTTTATATCCTTTATATCCTTTTTCTGCAGCTTTTTGCTTAGCATTTTCAATTATGCTACGATCCAAGTATAAACTGACATGTTCTTTATTGTTTGTAAAATATATTCTATCTTTCTCTTGCTGCAAGTAGCCACTTATTAAACAAGTATTTAGCACTCTAAATATATGAGCATCATAAGGAATATTTCCTAGTTTGCACTTCATCAAGTACCCTTCATTTTTTTTAGAAACAAGAACATTCGAAGCACCTAAATGAGATATTATATACAACATGACGTCATAGGCTGTATATAATGGGAATAAGAAAGTAACATCCCCAGGTTTGGTAATTCTCGTAGCCTGAATACATTTTTGAGAAAAATGATTTGATGAAACATCTTCCGGAATTGTCATATATTCATTCTGCAGATTAATCCCACTCCGTTTAGTTACATCTATTACTCTTACAGGTTGTCCATCTAATGTAACAGAGTCAAACAATAGAAGATTTTTAGTATGCAATGGGATATGATCATACATTCTTTGGCTTTCCTTATTCACATTATCCATACTTCTTTTAAATTCTTTTAAATCCTCTATATGATAGAGCTTTTCTCTTCGTTTACCTTTCGATACTTCTTTAAATGGTAAGGCCCCTTCTTTTGCCATGTTTGATACATATGTTTTTGATTTCTGTAAATATGTAGCCGCCTCTTTTAAAGTATATAGATCTTTATAAATTTCAAGTATTCTCCTTGCGTCTTCCTCGTGGAATCTATATCCGCCATCTGCTTTCCAACTTTTTAAATTAGCTGGCTCAATTTGCTTATGTTTAATTAAATAACTCAATTGTCCCTTACTTAACTTTGCCGTTGTGCAAAGCTCTTCAAAAGAAATGTAATTCAAGGTTCCACCTCATATATCATGAATTATTCCATTTTAGTCTGCAGCATCATTTGTTTCATCCGTTTTCTCAGTTCGTACTTTGTTATTCCTAATTCCGCTATTATAACCTCAATCGGATATTCTTTGTACTGCAAATACATACTTGGATTGTCCATATATTTTTGTTTTATTATATTAAATGTACCTTGTTTTGATAATTTATTCAATCGTTCTCCTCTCTCTCTTATTTCTTTATACACCGGACAGCCCTCACATAATTTATTATTTCTTGTTTTTTTCTTTTGGTTTTTTTCAGGTGCAACTTCTTTTGAAGTATATAAAGGACATTCAATACAATGTTTCACTTCTAGATAGGAAATTTCATTGATAATGGTTCGGCGTTCCTCTTTCACAAGTAATCCTCCTATATTTTATAAATAAAAAGAAAAACCTAAATAAAATAAAAAGGTGTGATATTTTGATTATACATTTTAAAGAGAAATATTTCATCTATTTATAAAATAATTAATTTATACATTTTTATTTATACCACAATAAATAACCTGTTTATTGTGGTATAATTAGAATTATAAAATTTATATAAAAAATATATGTTTACTATTTCATTCTATGAAAGGTTGTGTGTAAATTTGAATATTATAAATTACGGACATAGTAACCAACTGGTACAATCAAAATCAGATTTTTTTGATAGCAGTCATTTTGAAAAAATTATGGGTATGGGCATCCGAAATATTGACTATTCTAAATTAAGTGAAGAATCATTGGTTTATTTATTTCTACACGATGAACCTTCTTTAACGAAAAAAAGAAGTGAACGAACAAAAAAGATTTATCTGCATGATCTGTCTCATTTTCTTCGCTACATAAAAGAAACAATCGGAACCATTCACGATTTATCCCATAATGAGATGGAAATCTACTTCTATCAACTAAGTAAGAAGTATGCTGCCACTACATTACGTCGAAAGAAAACGGTAGTCCAGCAGTTTCTAAAATACGTTTATGACAACAATGGTCTCTCAGATGACTATAGTAGTCGTCTTAAAAAAGTATCTGTAAAAAAAGAAGAACTGGTCAACCGTGACCTCTTTCCTGAAGAAGTAAATGAAATACTAGATACACTGAAGAAAACAAATTTCTTTATGTATTCCTTGTTTTTCCTTCTTACGACTACTGGACTCCGGATTGAAGAAGTTGCAAACGCAAAATGGGCAGATTTTGTATTCCATTCCTCATTAAATGCTTATCTCTTGCGTGTAGTTGGGAAAGGAAATAAAGCCAGGGAAGTTCGTATTTTTGAAGATGTACTCGACGATATCTGTCGCCTTCGTCAATTGCGTAAACAAACAAGTGAATTGGACGCCTCTAGTACATCTGCTTTTCTACCTAAAGCCGATGGCTCTTACTATAGGGCCGACTACTTATCAAAATATGTAGCAGAAAAGATTGAAGAAACAAACTTACCATTTTTACGTTACCGAAAGGATAGAATTACTCCCCATACCTGCAGACACTTCTTTGCGAATCATTTGATGGGAAAAGGTGTCGAACTTAAGAAAATACGTGACTATTTAGGACACGAATCTATTATGACGACGGAACGCTATTTAAGGGAACGTACAAGACGTCAAAACTTGGCCACAATAGATATAGGAAATTCATTATTTTAGTAAGTATATATAATAGAAAGAATCTTGATTTTATAGTTTAAAATACTGATTTAGATATAGTTATTAGTTTGTGAATCTTTCACAAACATTTCTCGAATTTCAAAATCGATATTTAGGAAATATCCCTAAAAACAACAAATGCGATTGCCTCTATTGAGACAATCGCATTCGAATTATTTAAGGGTTAACCCATTCCACTTCCAGGGTCACCCATTCTAGCTAATAATTGTTCTGAATCTTTTTTCACTAAATTGTTTGGTTGCTCTTTACTACCAGCAGCGGTGTAAACAATTCCTGCCGCCAAAACGATACTTGTTAATACAAATAATATTTTCTTCATATAGCACCACCTTCGTACATTATACCATTTCTATTAAATTCTACCAATATTTTTTTAGGGAATCTACAATAGAACCTATTACCAGCACACTCTAGTAACACAATCGACTTTTCAATTAATGTAATATCATTCTTTGCTATTCCTAAATAACAATATTGCATTGGTGTTAGCATACTATTTTTCTTTTCTAAATCACTCAGGATCTCAACTGCATTTTTGAAATTCCCCTTAATAATCTCTAAAAAAGCTTTTTCCGCAGAATGATATATAACTATATTCTCTAATTCTTGCTTATTAACTAACTTAATAAAAGCATATGTGTTAAGAATTGATTGCTTTCTATGTTTTTCCCTTTCAAAATTACATGATCCTAACTGCTTTAGTGCCTTCTTCATATACCAAGATGCACTATCATAGCTATCAAAGGTATATGACTCTGCTATATACGCAAGTGCTGAAGCCCTTAAAAGATGGAAACAATCTTTAGGGTCATCTATTGCTAAAATCTCCTGACATAAACTCCTAGTCATTTCAAGATTATCTTGTACTAAATAGGCATACGCTAATCCTTCTTTAATCCTACCTAAATAAGATGACTTAATAAAACTATCAGTAATTGCATCTACATCTGGAAGTAACATTTCAGCATATTCGAACAGAGAATTATAGTTTTCTAAATCATACATAGTGTAGTAAGTTAATATACCACATAAGACCTTCATCTCGTTTGTCTTAATTATCTTACTCCCTTTATGATCCTCAAGCTTAGATAACAATTCCTGCTTTTTAATTGTTCCATTACTTCTAAGCAATACTAATTCATATACATAAGCCCATTCTCTATTCATTGCGAGTGAGGACTTTCTCTCTTGTTCTACTAATAGCTTAAGAAGTGATAAATCACCTTTTGCATTGGCGTATTCCATGGCAATCCTCAAGTTTATCTTGCTTGTTGTTACAGAACAGAAGATGTGTAACATCATTCTTTGTTTATTAATATCACCCGCATATAATATATTAAGTAATTTAATTAAATTCCAAAATCCAAATTGATTTTTTCCAGTTAAATTCTTAGAAAGAGTTCCAGGAGAAATACCCATTATTTTAGCAATATCTTCTTGGTTTTTTCTTTGGAAATCAATCTCATCAATAATTCTAACCAAGAATTTGTTTAATGTTTGTTCTAAAATTTTATCTTCTCTCTTAAGCTTTTCATTCATATTATTTTCCCTTCTAATCTATAAAAGAATTCCTCAATACCTTTCATTATATTAGTTAAACCTAATGTTAGCATATGGTATTTTATCATAATCATATCAAAAAGTTTGTTATTTGTAGTCGGGATAACGCGATACCTGTATATGCAATTGTGCATAAGTGTATTAAACGGCAAACTAAAAGGAGTCGAATATATCGACTCCTTTTTCCCTACCATACTCTTTTTATCTTTTTTTCTATTATTATTCTTTTTCTTTCTCTTTTTGCGTTGTACCTAATTCCTTGCCGTCTCTTACATCTAAAATTTGATAACCAGCTTTTATATACAAGTCTGTTGCCTGTTTGTACTGATTTATTCCATCTTTAAATGTATAACCTGTAGTATCGTCCATACCCAAAATTAGTTTCGTTGTAGCTAACTCAAATTCATCCATCGCTCTTACAAACTTCTTTTGGGGTAACGTATATTCAGAATCAGGATCTAACTCCTTAAAAGCCTTGGCTACTTTTCTTAACCCCATAATTGCTTCATCAAATTCTTCTTGCACTTCATATAATGTAGGATCTTTTTCAAGGACTTTCCCTACCTTCCCCAATGCTTTGTGCATATCACCAGTTAATACCTTAACTTTCTCCAAGTACTTAGTTTCCCCTGACTCTTCACTCGTCTCCTTGGCTATCTTTTCTTCTGATGCCTTTATTTCCGTTGTTTCTTTTGTTGACGTACATCCTCCCAATAGTAATGTTATAGGGATTGCCATACTGATAAGTTTAAGCTTCATTTTTTAATCCTACTTCCACTCTCTATTTTTTGACTTCATTATATTCCAAATTTATTTCTTAACTTCAGCCCATTTATAGTTAAATTCCCCACCAAAATCATTTGTCACAATGCCTTTTACTGAAGAACGCTGTAAGTATGATCTGCCTGGTTGATAAAAAGGTGCGACTGCTCCATCCTCTAATAATATTTTCTCTGCTCGTTTCATTGCCTCCCAACGAGCATTTTCATCACCAGCTAAATCTGTTTTCACTTGATGAATCAGTTCATCATATGCCTTATTTGAATACTTATCAAAGTTATAGCTACTATCTGTCGTGAATAAATCTAAAAATGTGATAGGATCAGGAATATCGGGACCCCATACATCAACACCTAAATCGTAATCACTATTCAACAGCAACTGAATTTGCTGTTTGCGTGGCTGCGGCTTAACATTGATTGTTAACCCCTCTAAATTCTTTTCTAGTTCACCCTTTAAATACTCCGCATTCTTCTTGGCTAACACATTATCACTTGTTAGTAATTCTAGTGTTGCCTGCTCTTTCCCTATTTCTTGCTTTGCTTTCTTCCAGTTTTCCTTCGCTGCATTCACATCATCTTTTACTAAAATTCCATTTTCTTTTCGGAAGTCTTTTCCGTCCGAACCTTTAGCGAAATCAGCTGGTATAAAACCATCCGCAGGAAGAGAACCATTGTTTAACACTGTATCTACAAAGGATTTCTTATTCATTGCCTGACTGATCGCCAAACGAGCATTTTTATTTTTTAGCACTTCATTTTTTTGATTCATACGTAAAAACTGAACAGTGACTTCAGAACGTTCTTTGAAGTCAGGATTATTTCTATATTTATCTACAAAATCACCTGTTAATCCTACACGGTCAAGTTGACCTGCTTCATATAAATTTATTTCCGTTGATTTATCTTTCACGATATCAAAGTTGACTTCGTCTAATTTCACTGTTTTAGCATCCCAATAATTCGGGTTCTTTTTCAACTGAAAACCTTGTTCATGCTTCCAATTATCCAATGTGAATGCTCCGTTATAAACCAATTGATTTGCTTCTAAACCATACTGCTTCCCTTTTGATTCAAAATACTTCTCATTAATCGGTAAAAACGTTGCGAACGTTGTCAAATCTATGAAATAAGGGACGGGCTGCTCTAATTGCACCTCTAATGTTTTATCATCTATTGCTTTTACTCCTAGCTGATCTACAGGTAGCTCTTTACTATTAATTTTCTTTGCATTCTTTATATCAAAGAATAAAAACGCATATTCTGCCGCTGTATCAGGATTCACAGCACGTTTCCAAGAGAATACGAAGTCTTCAGCTGTTACAGGTGTTCCATTTGACCATTTTGAATCCCTTAGATGGAATATGTATGTTTTTTTATCTTCACTCACTTCATAAGAGTCCGCTACTGCTGGTATTGGCTTATTTCCTTCCCCCAACGCATACAAACCTTCAAACACGTTTTTCATTACGTTCATGGATTCACCGTCAGTTGCCTTAGTCACATCCATAGTTGGAATCTCTGCAATATACGGTAAATGAATGGATTTTTTTGTTTCATTCTTGTCAGTTGCCTTTGCTTTATTTTTTGTCTCTTTTTCTCCACTACTACAAGCTGTTAGTAGCAGACTAGCTCCTATAATAGAAGCTACAACCGATGTAACTTTTTTAAACATCTTACGTTCTTCCTCTCCATATGTACGGTTTACTTAATCAGATTATCTATATATTGAATTTTAAAGACTATAAGAAGAGAGATTTCCTTTCTCTAAAAGTATTCCGACACCTTTTCTCATCATATATGTAGTATCTAAACATTAAACCTCTTATTACTTTACCATTAAAACCGTAGCACTCTAGAGATTATTGTGTCAATCACTAAAATTTATTTTAAATTAAGTATCATTCTTTTATAAAAAATTCTGGTTACAAAGAAAAGACATCTATATAGATGTCTTTTCTTTAATATCATGTACTAAGAAGAATGAATCTACTTAACTAATTGTTGCAGATGCAGCAACACAAGCTGTATTAGATACAATAACAAATGCGTTAGCAAATGGAGAAAAAGTACAGATTCTTGGTTTTGGTACATTTGAAGTACGTGAAAGAACTGCACGTACAGGACGTAACCCACAAACAGGTGAAGAAATGCAAATCGCAGCTTCAAAGGCACCTGCTTTTAAAGCAGGAAAAGAATTAAAAGAGGCAGTGAAATAATTAAACATAGTGAAAAAAGGTTGGATATTTATATCAAACCCCTTTTTAATAGCCTTTTTGTTCATAAAACAAAAATATCATCCAAAGTTTATATAAATAATATAGATTCCCCAAAGAATGTAGCCAACTTGTGTTATTATAAACATTGTAAGTTCGAAACCAGTGAGCTTTCTTTCTCTTTTTATTTTTCGTAAATACAGATAAAAACTAAAAGTAGATAAAAACATTAATAATATAGAAGCATTATATATATTTTCTATAATAGTAATAACGGATCAACTCCTCAACTGTAAATTAATTAGTATAGAATAAGCATATCATATGTAAGTTTAACTTACTTCAAATCCACTTTTTTTCAACAAAATATACTTAATATTTTCATATTTAACAACTATACTTGGTTAAAAAGATAAAAGAATCTCTTTTGCATTAATAGATTCACAAAAGAGATTCTTATTTTAGTAAATTTACTTATAGGATACCAGGCTAATTATTCATGAGGATTAGTTGTAATAGATGCCGGAGCTGGTCCGCAAGTTACTGCAAATCCAAATAGTACCACTGGGTTTACGGACAAGCCAAGCAATGAAAGCACTCCCAATGCTCCCCAGTAATCTTCCTTCTTGAGATACGATTTTATTTGATTAAAATATGACGTACCAATACCTAATGCATCCTGCCAACATCTTTCCCAAACATTACTTGAAGAAACATTAGATGGCATTTCTTCATCATTCATTACATAAACACCAGCAATAATAGCTGCTTTTTCTTCATTATTATATGAAGATTTCGCTAATTCTTCTTTATTAAGAACGTACTTACCTGTTTCCTCATTTTTTACCATAATTACTGAAAAAATATATTCTAGTTCTTTAACTTGAGCTTCTAACTCCTCAGGTGTAGCCTTTTGTTTTCCATCTTCAATAGTTGCAGCTGAAGCGAGAGTTGGGACAAAAACTAGAGTTAGAGCCATTAACATAAACATCATTTTCTTTAACATAGTGAATTAACCCCATGCCCATCAACTTAAGAAAACAAGTTACACCCAAAAACAAAAAATCCCTTAGACAAGCCAAGAGACCACTTATTTACACAAAAATATTGACGGTACAGATTTAATTTTTGATAAATATATATATTATTATTATGGTTATAATTATTCCTATAAAAAACATATTAGTTGGAAGGAATTTTAATAGCCAAAAAGCAGTCATAATTGTTGCTACTAAAAGAAATGGTAGCCATTCTTCATGTGTGAATTCTTTTTTGTTAGATAAAACAATTATATATCCTATTAATGGTAGTATTAAACATATTGTATACAAAAATTTATCTTGTAAATACCACGGTCTATTTTCCATATCTTTCTCCAATATACTTTTAATTACATTGTATGTTTATAATAAATTTTAATCAAGGGATACCGCCCATTGTCATCAAGATAAAGTGAAATTGTATCTATAAAACGAAAAAAACGTTATTCTTTCTAAAAAATGCTAGATTAGAAAGGATGACGTTTTCTTATGAATCTCTCGATTCAAGATGAACTACAACCATTTGCGGAAGAATTACAACGATATGTTACACCTGTATTTTTAGAAGAACTTGCAAGAAATCTTGGGTTTGTAAAGCGAAAACGCAAGTTTTCTGGCTCAGACTTAGCTACTATTTGTATTTGGATGAGTCAACGGATTGCAAGTGACCCCTTAGTCCGATTATTTAGTAGGCTTCATGCTACGACAGGTACTTTACTCAGTCCTGAGGGTTTAAATAAACGCTTAAATACAAAAGCAGTTTTGTTTTTACAACATATTTTTTCTTTACTGTTACAACAAAAAGTATGTGAACAAACGCAAATTTCTAACCATCTCTTCTCTTATTTCCAGCGAATTCGTATCCTAGATGCTACCGTATTTCAAGTGCCAAATGCTTTAGAGAATGTATATCCAGGCTCTGGAGGATGTGCCCAAACAGCCGGAATCAAAATTCAATTAGAATATGATCTGCACAGTGGGGAATTTCTTAACTTTCAAGTTGGACCAGGAAAAAATAATGACAAAACATTTGGGACGGAGTGCTTAGATACCTTACGACCAGGAGATTTATGTATTCGTGATTTGGGTTATTTTTCATTGGAAGACTTAGATCAAATGGATCAACGAGGTACATACTATATTTCTCGTTTAAAATTAAATACGAATGTATATGTGAAAAATCCAAACCCAGAACACTTTAAAAATGGTGTAATTAAGAAACAATCGGAATACATACAAATCGATGTGAAACAGATTTTGGAACAACTACAGCCCGGGGAAACATTTGAATTAAAAAATGCTTATATTGGTGATAAACAACAACTGTTTGCACGTGTTATTTTTAATCGATTAACAGAAAAACAACTTAAAAAACGACGAGCGAAGATCGCAGAAAAAGAAAAAGCAAAGAATAGAACATACTCAGAGAAAAGTAAAATGGTAGCTGGGTTAAACGTGTACGTGACAAATATACCTTGGGAATGGGTTCCGATGGAACAAGTACATGAGTTATATACTTTGCGTTGGCAAATAGAAATTGTCTTTAAAACGTGGAAATCACTCTTCAAAATAGACCATTATCGTAATGTAAAACAGGAACGATTAGAGTGCCAATTATATGGAAAGTTAATCGCTATTTTCCTGTGCTCTTCTACTATGTTTAAAATGCGCCAACTTCTTTTGCAAAAAAAGAAAAGAGAATTAAGCGAATATAAAGCGATGGGGATGATCCAAGATTATGTATATCTTTTGTATCAAGCTATACAGAAAGACACTCAAGAAATAACAAAGATTCTAATCCGCCTATTCCACCTACTACAGAAAAATGGGCGGAAATCTCATCGATATGAGAAGAAAACAGTCTTTGATATTATGGGTGTTGTCTATGAGTATAGTGGATTTAGAAGACAAAAGAAATCTGCATAATCTTTAAAAATGATACCTACCTAGGTTTATTTGGCATGCTCATTTTTAAGAATAAAAAGTGTTTTAAGAGTGTTACAGTTTATTTGAACGAAAGTTCATTTTGTTTCCGTTCTTAAGTTGATGGGCATGTGACGGTACCCCCTTTAGAAAAAGACGATTTCTTATTAGGACTAATATACGTGGGTTATCCCAAGAAAAAAATTGGCAAAGGAATGCGAACAAATTTTCAAGAAAAAACAATTTGGATTAAATAATAAGAGATATTTAAGTCCCATCCTTGATATTTATCTATATATTTCCTTATAATAATTATGTTTGAAATGCTTAAATTTTAACGAAAGAAGATGGGATTAGTGAATTCTGTTAGACATGAAAAAGCAATAGGTGTATTAGATTCTGGAGTTGGAGGATTAACTGTAGCAAAGGAAATAATGCGACAGTTACCAAAAGAATCTATTTATTATTTTGGCGACACTAAACGATGCCCTTATGGATCTAGAACAACTGATGAAGTATATAAATTCACATTAGAAATGATTAATTTTTTAAAACAATTTCCATTAAAAGCTATAGTAATAGCATGTAATACTGCAACATCGGTGGTTTTACCTCATATTCAGCATGAAATCGATATACCAATAATAGGAGTAATAAATGCTGGAGCTAGGGCAGCAATAAAAAATACCAAAAATAATAATATAGGAATCATAGGAACTAATGTGACTATCAATTCTAATGCTTATAAACATAAAATGTGCGAGTTAAACCCTAATATAAAAGTTTTAAGTTTAGCATGTCCTACATTAGCACCATTAGTAGAGAAAGAGCTAAATAATAAGAGTCTACTAAAAACAGAAGTTAAAAATGCATTACAACCAATACTAAATACAAACATTGATACTTTAGTTTTAGGGTGTACACATTATCCTCACCTTACCGAATATATACAAGAAATACTTGAAGATAATGTTTCAGTTATAAGTTCTTCTGAAGAAACAGCAAGAGAATTAAGTGCTATTCTTGAACATAACAATTTATTATCCTTAGGCACTAGTAAAAAAGATAATTTTTATGTAACAGGATCTGTTGAAGATTTTAATGAAATTGCAGAAAAATGGTTGCAAACAAAAATAGATGCAAATTTTGTTAATTTAGAAAGTACTATATCTATTTAAATCATTGTTTCAAAAAACATTTATAGTCTTTGAGGCGGAACTTAATCCACCACATCCGTAAATAAGGCAGATAATAGTTGGTATATCGCTTTTAGAGACAATCGCGACAAGATACACAATTAATCAAATAAAATAAAGTACCTATGAAAGTAGGTACTTTTTTCTTTGTTAAATAGAAATTACACATTAATTTATATTTAACACATTATAAAAAGAAAAAAAGATGGGGGATAATATCCTTACGACTGATAATTGCGTATAACTATATATATATTTTTGATGTATATATTAATCTTAAATATAATCATTTTCTATTCTAGAATAATGCTACATTCTTATCTATTTACCTATATCTAAATTTTTTATAATTTATTACGAAATGTACATTGATTTAAAGTATTTTGTTAAAAATGTTTAATTGGAATTTTTAGGTTTTTAAAACGGTTATTTTTTCTCCCTTTCTAAATTCACATAATTTTCAAATATTAAAAGTTAATATGTTAAGATTTGGTATATAATGAAATCAACCCGTGGTTAGAATGTTTGCTCCGATTCAAATTATGAGATAGTTCGTTTTAACTTTTTTACATTATCTAAAAAAGGACTTATAGGGATTCCTACAAGTCCTTTTTGTTTTTCATTTCAAATAACCTACAATAGATTTAAAAAAAACTAACAATCACTTTATCCATAAATTACACAATCTAGGGAAATATTATATAATAGGAGTAGTAAAAATTGTCATCAGGGGGCGTATTATGTCTGTTAATAATTATCTTACGATGTTATCCAGTAATCTTGTTCTTTCACCAGTAGAAAATGTAAATATTACAACATCAATTTCAGCTTTATCTAGGCGATTAGATTTATATTTTAATAATGGAGAATTACATAACCATTTTCAATTTGGTTCTAGTACACGAGGAACAATATTACCACGAAGAGTAGATTCTAACTCTGATGTAGATTATATGGTCGTGTTTAAAAACCCAAAAGGGTATACTCCTGAAACTCTACTTAAATACCTTAAAGATTTCATGTATTGCTATTATAAACGCTCTGAAATCTATAGAGATAGTCCTACTATGGTTTTAGAATTAAACCACATAAAATTCGAATTAGTTCCTGCTATTCAAGATGAATACGGTAACTTTTTTATTCCATCTAAAACAAACTTTTTATCTAGATGGATGCCTACTGACCCTTTAGGTTTTAATGCAAAGTTAACAAGAGTGAATGTGTATAACAGCTCTAAGATTAAACCATTAGTAAGATTAATGAAGTATTTAAATAGAAGCAAATTAAATGGTTATTTATCTTCATATGAACTAGAAAATTTATTGGTTCAAAAATTCGATTATAATTCCAAATCTTCTTTAAAAGAGTATTTGTATACATCGATTGAAAGCTTGACTCCGAGTTACGATGATTCACAAACTTATAAAGATCAATTAGAAAGAGTGAAAAATAAAATTAAAGATATCCAATGGCATGAAGCAAATGAATATCCTTATACGGCAGAAAATAAAATAAAGGAACTATTCCCCAAAATATAAGTGAGGTAATTTATGAGTGAACGATTTGATTCCCTGGATAGACACTATAAAAGCATCGACCAACTAAACAATTTAATATCGTATTTATTTTGGATAAATGCATTGTTATCCATTTTGGTATTTTTTGCAGATGATATTTTGGATGTAAAGAATGTCTTATTATTTATTTTCACCCTTACAACTTTAGCGTATTTTATAGCTGATAATTATTTAACCATTTTTAAAATCCCTAATGTAGAAGATAAAAGAAGAGTACATTTGCTCACAAATTCTTTTGATGTTCCTCTTGATAACGAAAGAACCCATAAATATTATAATAATGGGTTAGAACCTTCTTTGTTAAAATTGGGTGCAAATATATTTGAGAATACATTGTTTGCTGAAAGAGTAACGCATGAAATGGTTAAAAAAGAGAGGGTAAAAATTTTAGCTTTTGTAGTTGTTTTTATAGTAGCTCTTTTATTCAGAACTACTGAAATAGAATTAATTTCTATACTGGCTCAAACTCTTTTTGCCGGCACATTAATTCCAGCTTATATAAGACTTGAAGTATTGCATTCGAAAAACAAAGCCATTTACAAGTGTTTATACGATATATTCTTATTACATCAACAGGATAGTAGCAATGGAAGTGAAAAAAGATTGTCAGCAAAGTTACTTGATTGTTTTGTAAAATACGAATCTGCTAAAGCATATTCAGGGGTAAAACAAGACTCTGCTATTTTCCGCAAAATTAATCCTGAAGTAACGCAAGAATGGGAAGAAATAAAACAAAGATTAGATATCGTTTAAGCAATTTATACAATGTTCCCTTTTTGGCTGGTAACAGAGATTAAAGCTCTGCTACCAGTATTTTTATTTATAGGTTTAGTAACAGCGTTTCTGTAACCAGGTGAAAAGTAGCAATTTTGTTTAATATATACGTGTTTTTCAGTAACAAAATCGAACATTTATGTTACAAACATTCTCTAGAAACACTTATTGACAAATAATGTATGGCTGCTGTGACCTTTCCTTTTCTTGTCAAAGTGCTTCCTTCTTTAGCGATGTATGCTATGAATTTCTTTGTTTCGAGGTACAGCCAACGTACTAACATAAAATCCACGCTAAGGAAAAGAACCCCTTCTATATCAAGGTCTCTTGTGTAACGAAAAGGGTTGCGACAAATAATGTAACAAATTATTTTTGATACACTATTTTGCTACAATCCCTTTTCATCTCCATGTGATGAAAAAACATCTCGATCTTTATGGGAAATAACAATACATGGTATCTGCTATTTATTAATTGAATCTATAAAAGGTCTCAATTCATGCTTAATGAAATTACTTAATTTGTCTGCTGGATTTTTAATAATCAATTTATGGTTACCAGTAATTAGTGAAGTAAGCGTAATCATGATAGACAAACGAAGATCTGGAGAGAATACTCCACCAACAGACAAGGCGTTGCTTATTGCCCAGAAAGGTTTTTCCAATTTGTTTTTGTAAACACCCTGATTAGATAGCATGTCATTATATTCCATAACAAGTTCTTCTGGATTTTCGAAATTTTTCTCACGAAAAATTAATTCCCTTAATAATTCTAATCCTTTTTTCTCCCTTAATCCAAGAAATTTTTCGAGATTAAAATCGGCTGTTTGATATACATCACTTAGATTAGGTAGTCTATTTATTTCAAATATTTTTGTACTCTGGCCTTTATCAAAATTTAGATTTAGCATTTCGCTTTCTCCCATTTTGAAAAAATCCAAATCTATTGCACTATAATATTGGCAATTGGCAATCCTAACAGCATCATGAATATCTAAAAAGTGTCCTTCAGCCCCATTTCGCAATAAGCTTTGCATCAAATTAGGGTCAGTAACTCTCTTAAATTGTGTTATTCTTGCCTTTAAGGAATTAACCATAATTTCGAACTCTTGTTTACTATAATTAAATTTATGCATGAAGTGCGGTTTCATTTCACCATAAAAATTATCCAAAGGCTCTTTGAAGAATACCCCCCTTAAATCTAAAGCTGGCGACTGTATTAATAATTGATGATACTTTTTCGGGGTAATATTTAGTATGGATGTTATAAAAGTATAATCATCAATACATACTCTATCATAGGTAATTAAAGAGATAATGAAATGATTAAACGTTGCCTCATTGCTAAGATTTTTTGGAAAATAAATATCTCGGTTATTCTTTTGAATCATATTTAAACCTCCACATCCTAATCTAATTTCAAATATTTTTATTTTGTGCTTTTCTTTGCAGCACAGAGTTATCATTTTTGTGCTTAAAACCTAACTTCCTAGTACTTGCTTAAAATTTGGCCTTATATCTTAGTTTAACTTTAAATTCAATATGTTTAACAAGATTACCATTAAGAAATCCTTCTTCTTCCTTTTCAATTAGCTTAATTGTTTCTAATGCTTTCAATAATTCTTGATAAAACCTTCCAAAATTAAATGCCGAATAAGTATCTACACTGGTAGCAATAATTAATTAATTGAGTGGATTGGAGAAACATTCTCTCTCTATTAAATGATAGTTACCTTTTTGATTAGCTCGACTTTCAAGTACATCCGCTCTTTGTTCATTGGTAAACTGTTTAGAAAATACATTTTCCAGAAATCAATTTATACCCCTAGCCAGTTGATTAAATTGATTTTCAGTAAGTTTTAGGCCAATAAGTCTATCTACTAATCGTCCTTCAGCTTGTGGTGTTAAATGATCCATTTTATATAACCTCACATACTAATCATTTCTCAAGATAAATAAAAATATAACAATTTTACGTTTAAATTGGTTTTATTTTTAATTTTATTGATTGAATTAATTAGTCTATAGCTCAAGAGAGTTCTATAGTTCAAAGAACAACTAAAAATTAAAGCTTATATCATTTCTCCTTATTCGATATCTTTCTTTATAGTCGCTTTTTAATAATATCATATTCTTTCCAAACTATAATGAATAGAAAAATAATTAACTATAACTTGCATTCTTATTTCTAAATGTTTTTATTAAACTCACGTAGAAAATCCCATACTGGTAGAGCCGTCCCCTCTTCCAAAACGCTGTTTTTACCTGTGTCGTTAATTCCGTATAGGACGGTAAGATCACTAGTATCTAGCTTTAGTGCTGGGTTACTTCCAATAGATCTATAGTTATTTATTTCAATACTATGTATATACATATTTAAGCCTCCAAAAACGTTAAATTTCTAGTAAAATTAAACGATAAATAATTATAATCTAAATTAGAATAACATAAATTAACAATACGTTAGTTACAGAGCAAACTATGTTTTATCTCTTTAATTCTCTCAACTCAGAGGCATCCGTATATCCATTCATTTCTATGATAAACTACTATTATTTTTTATATTTCATTATTATATAGATATTGATCTGAAATGTTCTGCACAAAACACATAATTGGAATTTATAAGGATTAGAGGCAGGTTTTTCATTTTTTAACTTACATAATTTTCAAATATTTAAAACCCCTTTCGTTAAGAATTGATATATAATATTAAGGGGATGTTTAGTACTTATCAAAAATAAAAAATAGTTTAGATTTTAATAACTATCCTACATGATATTCACTAACTTCTTTTTTATAGAGGAAGATTTTGTGAATTTTTCTGTAGACACTATAAAAATAGACAGGGGGAAGATTTTTGATTATTAAAGTTGCATATTTTGATGAATCATCTGCCGCAGATTTCTTACAAATATTTTATGGGGGAGATATTGTTGTTACTGATGAGGGAAAAGGCAATTTTACTTATAATTTCAAAGGAAAAGCAGAGGGGAATCTAGGAGTAAGTACAAGTTTTTTTTCATTGCTCAAAGCTAAGCTTTCTATGGTGGGAAGCGCTGAAATATCTAATTCCAAAGACCATTTATTAAAAACAACAATTACTAATACAATTTTAACTGATTTTGTAAAACTATCTGGTACTGAACAAGATAAAAACATAACCATTTTTCATAACTTTAAAGTAAGTGTACTAAATGAATCCTTTACTTTTGCAAAGATGTATACACCTTTCATTAAAATGTTAAAAGAGGATTCAGAATTCACGAAAGGTCTAGCTGATTACAATTTTTTAGAACTTGATGAAATTCTCAAGAATGCAAAAGGCTATTATGAATTGTTAGCAACCGACGGAAAACAACAAGTAATCTTCCGCTTTAATATTAATACATTTAGAAACAGCTATAATCTAACAGATTTACAAAGAATGAACCTTACTTATTATGGGATAGAAGTGGGAGAATGTAGAGAAGAAGATTTATTATTTCAAAATGAGTTCTCTATGAATAAAGGCGAAAGTCGAGAAACTGTATCCGTCGAGGAAATATATAGCGGCCAAAAAAATGAGGATCCGGGGTTATTAAAAATTTATGACATTATCTTAGCTGGAATATTAGAGGTGAAAGAATGCGATTCATAATATTTAATGGCCCAACAGAAGAATTTAAAAAAATTATTCCAAATGAATATACAACCTCACTTACACCTATAGTGAGAAGTATGGATCTTTTACATAGAATACAGGATACAGAGCAAGAGCAAGAATATTACCAAGCACTTACAGTGTTCACAGATGAGTATTCTAGTGTGGCGGATCATTTTATAGAGGGGTTTGTTATTCATATACTAACCTATGCATCCCGCTATCTTTTTGAAGAAGTATACTTGAATAACCCGCCTACAAAAATTGTTGAGCAATTAAATAATCCTAATTTAGGGATTTCTGTAGAGAAAATCGAATTCAATCATGCAAAATTAACACTTGCCTCTTTAAAGGAAATTAAAGAACAGTTTAATGAATCGGTGTTTGGGCAAGAGAAAGTGAAAAATGAGTTGTTACAAACGCTTTATCCATTAACTAATAACGGGGCTCATAAACCTGTAGTTATTATGTTATATGGACCCTCTGGTGTTGGGAAAACAGAGACTGCTAAATTAATTAACTCGATACTTTATGGAAAAAAGGAATTATTTAGAAAACAACTTTCAATGTATCATAATGAAAGTTTTGGTTCGTATATTTTTGGGGATAAAGCTAACTCGTTTTCTAAAGATTTAATTGATCGACAAACAAATGTATTATTATTAGATGAGTTTGATAAAGCTTCCCCAATATTTTATAGTGCCTTTTATCAAATGTTTGATGAGGGAGAATTTACGGATAAGTATTACAATGTTAAATTAGAAGATTCCATTATCATTTGCACCTCTAACTTTAACAACGAGAAAGAAATCAAAGATCGATTAGGAAGTGCTATCTTTTCGAGATTCGATAATCTTATTGAATACTATCCCTTATCCACCGACGCGAAAAGAAAAATTATACAGGCTACTTATAATAAAGAGATATCAAAATTCAGCAAGGCAGATAGAGAATTCTTAGAAAAAGAAAATATGGTTGCTAAAATGGAAAGCTTCTTAGATTACTTTCAAAACGCAAGGGATATACAAAAAGCAATGAAGCGTCTACTAACTTATCCATTAATACAAAGACTATGAGTGAAATTTTAAATTTTATAAAATTGAGTCCTTAAGACTAAATAAAAACTTGTAATTTATTAATAGACCTTTGTAAAGATACAAAGGTCTATTTCTTATTCCTTTATAAGGACACAAATTCGATGCTCTTAAATTTGGATAGCAATATAATTATTTAAAATCAATATATATGAATGTAATTTATAATTATTTAAAGTTAATATACTTCAAAAGGTACACCTTTTGTTGTGGTGTGATTTCTATGAAAAACAATGTGTCAAAAAGTTCGAGATAACATTTTGCAGTACTTCATAAACACATAGACCTTTTGAATCATTGTAAATTAGTATCCCAAAACCGATTATTTTGGGGACAATCAAATATCGAGAGGTTTTTGATGTTATTTTGTCGAAAAACTTCCCAATACAATAAAATGTAAATTTTCTCGTTTTGGGGGTATTTACATTTCTTAGCTTGATAGCGATGTGGCGGTACCCCACATCCATCAACTTAACGTATATTTTTATACAAAATGCGGTCTTTCCACGTAGTTTTTTATTATCTGTTATAGATGTTATAAAAGTAGGCACATCAAATAAACCCTGACGGGTTTC
>NZ_JAKUGJ010000033.1:0-26399 GCF_022663915.1 Bacillus cereus group sp. BfR-BA-01331 | reverse complement strand
ATAAAGAACGCACGATTCCAAGTGATGTACGTGAATGGTTTATCGAGGCAATTGATAAGCTGCCACAAGAAAAACTTCGTGTTATTGAGCTACCAAAACAGTTTAATTTACTAGAGTTTATGCGTACATTTGAACGTTTAGTACGTGCTGGTGTAACAATAACAGCTCCAGATCAGGTGCTAACCGCAATGGAAATAAAATAATAGCAACGAGCTCTCTATTTTTGAAAAAATCGAAAGTGGAGGGCTATTCGTGTTTGTTTCATTAACATCCCTTTTCTACTACTCTATTTATAAATACCAAATCAGAAAAACTTCATGTAAAATGGAGTCTTTTTTTATACATTTCTATACAAATCATCTTCTACCTATAGAAGAATCTCCACATTACACATTGAATATTATTCACGTGTAGTAAAACATCCGATTTTATATCTACAAAAAATCAGAAAGATATTTATAAAAATAGTGGATATGAGGATAAATATGTTCAAATGTGAATAATATTTTCCCAATATCCTTGAGAATACTAGTGTCGTTGAATATATCTAATAAAAATCATCAATAATAATGTGAGTTATGTGTAAATACTGAGTAATGTTAACAAATAGCTACATTATCTGAACAAAATGTGGATAATTGGACGCTACATACTGCTCCATTTACCAAAATAAAGGAAATAAGACCTATTTACATGGTTGAATAAATATAAAGTGATTTGTATCATTTTCTTTTCGATTTCGTGTAGAAACATATAATTTTCTTTCTGCTTTTTTGTAGAATTGAAAGTCTAATAATCATTGAATCTACGAATACATTTTCTGCTATTTATGATTTTTTACGTTCTTACATCAAATTTCGCCTTGTGGGAGTAAGTCATTTCACTATTTTTGATAACCTATAAAAGTCTTATCTTTATTTCTTTTTAATATATAAGATATATATTTATAATAGATTTTATTATTACTAGTACAATTGTTAATAAGATGTCAGACCTAATTGAAAATATTTGTTAATTCAGTTATAATAATGCTAATTAAACATATCATTACCCACATACAAAAGGACAAACCTACGTATCCCTACCAGGACGAGGTTTGTCCTTTTTTCATTTTATAATCAATTAATAATAGGAGGACTAAACATGGTCGTACTAAAGAATACAACTAATATAGCAATGAATGAATATGACGAAATTAGATTTTTTAAAGGGGTTTTTTGGGGATTATTATTTGTATTCCCTTTTTGGAGTATTATGATAGCCTTATTCATTTGGCTTGGTAAATAATAATCAACATATCAAAAATGCAAAGGGTTGTTTGTCCGTTTGCGTTTTTGATATGCCAGCAACCGTGCGTAGCAGAGGGCGGTAGCAAGTCTTTAACCTACTTTCTGTTATAATATACCCAAAGAAATTAGGTGATTATAATGAACGAGGCAATTAGCTTAGAAGGAACATTAGAAGCTTTTTCTGCTTATTTAACAGAAAAAGGTCGAAAACACTCTACAGTCCAACGTTATTCATACGATATTAAGGATTTTTATAGATGGTTAGAAGTAAATGAGATACTTTCACATATCAAATCATGGCATGAACTATCTGGAGAAGATTATCAAGCATATTTTTCGGAGTTAGAAAACAAACGCAAGTATTCCCTTAAAACAATGCACCGAATATGGGTTGTCCTAAAGAAATTTCACATGTTCTTAGGGATAAATAGTCCAATAGATGACATCCAACTCTCTTTAATTCCAGATCAATCACTAAGTGATAATGATTTTATTACCGAAGCGGAAGAAAAGCTTTTAAAACAAACTCTACTTTCGACAAAGGGGTTAACAGAAAGACAAGCTAAATATCGACCTCTTATTATGGATAGAAACGCTTGTATAATAAATTTAGTAGTAAACTATGGTTTATCCTTGCAAGAGCTTGTATCGCTTAATATGAGCCATATACAGTTTGCTAGAAACACATTAATTGTTCCAGGGGAAAATGGTATGACTAGATCTATCTCTTTAAAGGGAGAGGATACAAAACAACTCTATAAATATTATAAAATGATACCGGAACCAGTAAGGCCTCGACAATATACAGATAATCCTTTGTTCATAGCATTTGATTTTAATCGGGGGACGTATCGATGGGTGTACGAAAATGATGCGCCAAAGGCTTTGTCTGAGGTTGCAATACAAAAGATGATAAGACTTGAAGTGAAACGAGCCGAGTTAAATAGGCGTATTTCTGCCCAGCAGATGAGGAATACATTTATTCTCCGTCTTATTAAGCTAGGGATATCAGAAGATGAATTGGTAAGCAGGATGGGGTTCAAAACTAAGATATCTTTAAAGAGATATTATCAATATTTGCAGTGATTTATAAATACACTAAAATAAAAGGCGTATTCTATTTATAGAACACGTCTTTTTATTAATTTGTTACCCTCTGTTTACTTCTTATTTTTTCTCATCTATCTTTTTAATCGTAAGTTCGTTCTTGCAGATTATATCTTGAAAATGTTCTTCTTTATTTTCTTCTATATACTTCATAAGTTCTTCGAATTGCACTATTAACACCTATTTTCCTTAACTTTTATTAATCCTTCTAATTCGGATACAGACAGTACATCAATGTTTAGAAAGTTTTTTAGGGCATTCCAAAACTCCCCACGATCATGTAATGATACCTGGAGAATACTTTCCCAAAAATCAATCCCAACCTCGTTATACTGAGGATTTTCTTTTAAGAGGCATGCTTCATGTATAGTAAACGAGAGCGGATTAGGTTTTACAGTTTGATTAAGTTCAAGCGAAGGAACCCAATCAATCGGAGCATGTAAGTGCATAAGATTCTCTAAACATTTCTTTAAAATGCTATTGTCTCCTATACAATGTATTTCACAGGTTATTGCATCCATTATGATTTTTTCACTTGGGTGTACTTCTCTAACATGAAAAGGTACTTGTTCTGCATATTGCTTATATATTCCCTGAAATGTTTCTATGGCCGTTTCTGTAGATGTCGCATTAAGAAAGCTTATTTTGTGATCTGTAATAATTTCTAATATGTATAGGCACATAATTAATCATCCCCTATATATTTTCTATATTAATAGATATAATGTGTCCCCTTACTGTTAAAATGAAGAAAGTACCTTATGTAGTATAGGTACTTTCTTTAAATATATCGTCTATTTAAGTATTAGGCTATTGAAAATGGCTCGTTTCCTAATTTCTTAAGTATTTTTGCAAAGAGATGGTTTGTCTCTTCAGATAGCAGTTCTTCCGTTTCTATTAATCTAGAAAGTCTGCTTGTAAACTCTGCAGCATACAAAAGTTTTGTACTAGCTTTTTCATCTTCTTTAAAAAGTGGTTCATCCTTCATGGATTGAATTAAGAGCTGAATAAGCATTTGTTTATGCTGTTCTTCCCTCTTTCCATGGTACATATCCATCCCTAACCAATGACGCACGATCCGTTCAGCGTTTCTTGCTTCTGTTATATCTGCTCTAGATACAACAAAGGTTAGCTTGTTCCATGTTAATTTTGCAGCTTCATTTGAATAATTTGAAGGAAAGAAGAAAAAGCTCTGTTGCGTAATTCTCTGCCGCTCTTTAATCCAAAGAAATAGGTCCTGCTTCCCTAAATGAATATCTATTTCTACAAAAAATACGGGGAATGGAGAAGTCGTTTTTTCCTCATTTATTTTACAATCGGGCTTGAACACCAATTCACCGAGTAATACGTGGTGTATAGGCTCCAATTCATCACGATATACTTGAATCCCATCCGTTTCATACCAGGCTTGTAGTACTGCTTCAATTTCTTCTTCAGATATAAGACTCGTATGCATTTCATCTTGCGTATAAAGTAGGTACTCTAAAAGCATTCTTCTACCTTCTACTGTAAGTCCTCCTGGTGCATAATCCCCTTTTTCTGTACGATCAAACATAATATAATCGTATTCAATATGATTGTGTATGGAGAACAGGTCCGAATCACGCTTGTTTTCGTTTCTAAGGAGCGTCTGCAGACTGCGTCTATTCATTACATTCCGATAGCGAATATCGTTTCTAATGGAACGTAAGAAGCTTTTCCATGATTGTAGGTAAGCATAATCTGTATACCCCTCACTTATTAACTGGGTTAGCATTTTATCCTCACCATTCATCATCAGGCAAGTCCAACATCCACTACGCGAATTTGCAGCTCCACAAGCATTTCCTTGTTGTTTTCCACCTGTTTTTACGCCGCACTCAAACATAGCCTGTCCGTACTGTATGCTCATTTCTTCTACATCTACGCCAAAAGGCAATAATCCTCTATCTAAAAGTAACATCCATACCTCATCACCGGTTAAGAATTTAACTGGATTAAAGCAAAGTATATTTTTCATGTCATTATGACGCGAAAATAGAGAATCGTTACTAATCTCGTGTTTTTGAATACTATGCCTTCTACGTGCACTTTCTTCATTGCGAACGGCGAGCATAAGCACACCATCATATTCATCAAAACATTCTACTGCATTAGTAGTTTGAGAATCTATTAAGATTTCTTTCATCTTTCGCTGCATGGGTTTGATCTTGAGGGAGTCGGTGCACCATCTCAATCTACTATTACCACTTGGCGGAAGAACCCCTCTTCCTATCACCTTATACCAATATGATTCTTTCATTGATGGTTGTACACTATGAACAATGAACGGTAGATTTTGTTCATCTGCATTCTCCTGGATCTTTTGTAATGTACGTGAGATATATGCAGTCATAGCTGGTGTTTCTACCCCAACCTCTGAAGTTAAGATATGAATCGGTTTTGTACGCTCCTCTATTGGCAGTTCTGCAATTGCATCCCATAGTAAAGTCAACATAGCAGAACTATCTTTTCCGCCACTGTAACCTACAAAACAACAATTACGTGATAAATAGACTTTCTTCATTTCTTCTTTAATTTGTGTATAAATGTCTGTCATTATATTGTTAGCTCCTCTTTTTTAGATAGAAAAAGAGAGTCCCTAGTGATAGGCACTCCCTCTTATGTATATCCTCTATTTTAATCAATTACGATTTCATGTATATTCAGCTTATTTAGCGTTTCTTTATAAAAACTCATTACTTTTTTAGCATGTTGTATGGCCATTAATCCATCTTCAACTGTAAGTGCTTCGAAATACGGATAACGAATATCTGTAGCATAACCATTCAGCTGCACGCACTGATCTAAAATCATTGAGAATTTCTCATCTAATTTGCGACACGATTTGTGCAGCATTAAAAGGTTATGAGTTTTAGGGACTGTTCTACCGTTTAGTGCAAGAAATCCTTTTAGAAGTTTCTCCACACATTGTTGACTATGATAGCAAATAATTGCGGTAGGGAAAGGCTTCATGTGAGTTAAGTACCTAGCAGAATCTAAGTCAGATATTGCAATGAAGAGCCATTCTTTTAGATCCTCAGTATTTCTCATATAGAACCATCCCCTCTAGTGCAATTTTATGCTCCATGGTTACATTGCGGTTAGCACGTTCTTGAAACTCTTCAGGTCCATACACTAAAATATCAACTGGTGTTTCCATTACATCGTAAATACCCCAATTGATACGATTAATGACTTCCCTTTTTCTTGCTCCTACACCTTCCACAACAATACAGAGATCAAAATCACTGTCTTCATTTGGTGTGCCATAGGCATGAGAGCCAAAAAGGATAATTTTTTGGACAGAAGACACGGTTTCACGAATTTTTTGTACTAATAGGTCCAGTTCCCTTTGAACTTCTTCGTTAATCCGAATCACCTCTTGGATAATTGAATTATATTGACGCTTGATTATATTATACATGCGTTCCTCTTCTCCCTGCTATTACATATTTATTTTTATATCGCTCTCTTGTTTCCCAACGTTCTGTAATGCTTGATAACATTCGTATACCTGCTTGAAGTCTTGTAAGAATCCATCATCAGAGATACTATGAAATCCTTTGAAGTTCTTTCTACACCAATATAAGAAGTCGGATTCATCCTTAGCTAAAAAAGAGTCCGGGTTTAAATGAATCAAAGCCTCTGCTAAACAAGCCAGAAGCAAGGGTATCATTTCGGAATCATGCTTTGATAAATCAAGTACAGATACAACCGCATAATTCTTATATTGATAGTATTGAAGAACACCACTACACATGTTTGTTGGTGTTAACGTATGTTGTAATTGAGTGTTGTCTAGTTGATACAGCCTCATATTGTCCCTCCTATACCACTACTCTCCAATTGGTGCGGCCTTCATAAAAGCTTTTTGAGCTTGGAAAATGATATAGTGATTCGATACAGTACCTTCATCAAAGAGCTCGTTTACGAATTGTGCAACAGTCATGGCAGCGAACTTATTTGTAATAACGCGCTGTGGTTCTGAAGCAGCTAATTCGGAACAACTTAATTGACTTGGAGCCGTTTCTTTCTTCATAAAAGCGTCTGGGAATAAGTCGCCAAGCGGAGAGAGAATAATTTCGCCATTCAGTTTAATCCCACATACTGCTTGACCGTTATAACCACTACTTTTATAATCGGCTATTTGTTGAGGTGTCCAGTGTCTTTTATCTACTTCTCTCCAATTATCAGGAACTGTTACAGCTGTATTCCCTACATCGATGTAAATAAGATTATCCGATTGATTGAAGAATTGATGAAAGACCTCACGAGAAAACATATTATCTACTGCTCCAATCACAATTGGCAGATACAAGTAGTCGTCTTTATGTTGTTTTTTTAATAAATCGTATTTATTACTAAACAACTGCTGCATTGTTTCTGTGTCTTCTATGTACTGTGACGTATAGGAAGAGATAGGAACGTTATAGCCAGCTTTATATCGACGAGCAAGTACCTCCGCTTTGTATTTACCAACATCAGGTCGAATAAAGAGTTGATTTCCAAGGTTCTTGGTTTCAATTATGTCTGGATCTGCAACTACAATTTCTCCATCTAATTGGAAAATACTCATCATTTGAGCAATATGTTGTAAAATTAAGCCTCCGTTTCCTCCAGCACCTACTAATACAATATGCGGTACAATCTTCTTTCCTTCTGCAACATCAATAACAATACTCATTTTTATATCCCCCTAATTTTCTTTTAATTGTGTATTCTCTAAATTTCGTAGAAATGGAATTGATAAATTTGTAATCCTATGCACGGTATACAAGCCAAATGAATGCATCAATAGTATCGATGCAGCATGAACGACTCCTTTCTCTTGCACAATGGATACAGCATATTGAAGTGAATTCACCTGCTCAATAAGTGTATGTACATATACTTGATGCGCGTTTAAATCAATATAGGTATCATTCCCTTGTCCTTCTAGTGCTTTATATATGTGATTCATCTCTAACTGGCACATAAATTGAAATAGCTCATAGTCATGATGTGTTTCCTCTACTACTCGTTCACTCTTTGTAAGAAGTAACATGAAATGTTTTATCTTTGTAAACATTGATACGTGAATTGTTTTTAATGTTGTCATAATAAAGAAGGAGACATGATTATATGTCTCCTTTACGCCCCCTTGTTTATTTATTTTAAAAGTGTAATCCCGCTTAAATCGTAATTTTGGCTTATCCCTTTCGTTGCATATTCTCCTGCAAATATAAAGTTAGGGTTAATAGAATGAAATTCCCCATCGATACAAGTGCGTACACGTAGTTCAGGGAAAACATCCTCTATTCTGCCGATTATTGCATAGAGAATAGGAGCCCGTTCACTTTGATCATCTAAATCACTTGGTTCAGCAGAGAAATGATGATGACTGTGTATCTCCATTACCTTCATAGCAATAGACTGCATCCCTATATTCGTTTCTGGGATTACAATTTCAGTCGCTACCTGCTGGCGTGGGAAGTCCATAAAATAACCACGCTCTTTATGGAAATAGATATCAGCATGCAATTCGCAATCACATTTACGAGAAATGGCCTGTGCAATAATAATAAAGTCCATTAATAGAGTCCTCGGAATAAAATCCCCAGGTAAAAAGTGATCACGCCAAGTACTTAGAAAAGAAAAAGGACAATCTGAAATGGATTGTCCCTCTACAGTACTTGCTCCTTTTGCGCCGACAGTTAAAATCGGAAGTAGTGCATTTGTATCCTCATCAAATTTAATGACAGTTAAGCCTTTAATAAATGAGGGATAAATTTGCTCTAATTTTACGCGAATGTCCTCTGCTTCTATTTTTCTTACATCTGTGGAATCTCCATTTTGAACAGCGATTCCATGTGTAATTTCTTCTTCTGTAAACCAATCTACTAACGGTTTATCACCAAATACTACGTGACGAACAACCGTTGTTGTATTGATTTTATCTAGACAATCTGTAGCTTTTGCAGCCTTAGGCTTCTTACTTGTCTTTGTCTTATCTTTGGCTTTTTCCTTCTTCTCTTCTTTTATAGCAGTGGCTTGCTCTGAAGCAGCTTTTTTCACTGGTACTGTTGTTTCCTCTACTTGTTTCTCCATATCAAAAAAATCGAATAAGTTAGTCATATTAAAAATCCTCCTAGTATGTTTGCTTTTATATAATCCTGCTATTTTTTAAAAAGTCATTTCTGATTCTATTAGAATGAAATCATCAAAACTTTGGTTTTCAAATCGTTTAAATAACTCTCCCACTGGTTCCGTATGAGTGTTTGTAAGGTCATGGTTGAATGAACTTGCAAAGAATAAAACATGAAATGTTTCTAAATCTTTTAAAGTCCGGAATTTAGGAATCATAACTCTACCCGTACATACAGATCCACTAGCATGAACATTAGAATAAGGAAATTGGTATAACTTCATTCCTTCTTCTAACTCCATGTCTTCTTTTACAGCAAAGACAGAGATATTCGTAACTCGTTTTTGATAAACCGTATAACGGAATAACAGACGCGGAAAGCCCACTTGTTGAAACGGTCGTTCAAAAAATTGAATATCCCACTGTGCCTTTGGTACTTCAATCCAAACAGCTTGCTTATCACCACTCTTAGATAACACCTCATGTTTTACACACCCTTTTGGGAGTACGCCACTAGAGTAATGAGTATTATCTTGTGTACCTTGCTCCATCACTTCTTTTAAAGCTAAATAAAAGTCCTTAAAAGTAACGGCAGTTTCACCACGCGATAATTCATTGTTAAATTGTTGAATGGTTACAATTCCTTTTGGCTCTAAAGCATCAAATATTGCTACTGTCTTCATGTGTTGGTTCCCCCTGCGTAAAGATTGTTTCCAATAAATCTAGTAACATCTCAAATTTATATGGTCCGTATAATGGTTCCTCCCCATAATAGAGATAAAGAGATTCTTCATCAATTGGGTAAGAATACTTTACTGGATAACAATCTAGTAATTTAGAAATTTTTTCTTTATGTTTTGGTGATATGCCTTCTATTGTTTCAGCTATAGCGTCCCATGTGTCCTCTGCTACTTTCTGTACTTCCTTTAACGGTATGTCGAATAGTGTAGAGAGCGTTTCATACTCTTCTTCCTCTTCAATAGGAAAAGCTTCTAAGCCCATTTCTTCGATCATGTCCGTACCCAAATTCACAAATTCTTCTTCATGGTCTAATTCATAAATATTCTCTTGTTCTAAGTACACGGGAGAATACTGTGTTACATTAATCGAAAGCGAATGCATTCTTTTAAAGTAATGTAAGTAATGAAATTGACACGGATAAAAGCAAGATAGATTGATGTGTAACAGGTTCATAGAAAGTAAGAAGATAACAATCGTATCTTTAGATTCTACGTCCTCCCAACTTAATGTTTGGTTTACATCTAAAAAGTCCACACAAGTTAGGATTTTACCAATTGCCTCATGAGATATTTTGTTGAAATCTATCTCTATATCTTTAGAAAGACTTTCTAATATATATATTTCCTCTTGGTATCTCTGTTTAATTTGTTCCAGATTTATGATGCTATAAGTTTTATTTAACTTAATCCATAGCAAATAGTACGGAACTGACATATGCGTTTCCAAACCAAATAATTTTCGCACTACAATATCACCTCTAAAGGGTTCTTTATTTATACATTCCTCTTACTAACCATTTGAATTTCTTCAAAGATACAAAGTATCATTTCAATTCGTTTGATTGCTGGAAAGTATGTATCATCGTCATAGAAAAGGAAAAGTTTCTCCTCATCAGCTTGATAAAGCATACGAATATCAAAACGACTTTGGATAGAATGAAAAAAACTTTGATCCGTTATCTTGATATTGGAAAATATCTCACCAATGGAACTCCATGAATTCTTGACAATGTCTTTTAATTCATCCATGGAAATATGAAATAGATTCGAATATTTAATAAGGTCATTCTTATCGTCGTTATTTACCTCTTCGTGACGTAATTTCATATCCTGAATTAAATCATCACCCCAGCTTTTAAATGAATCCTCACAATCGTATTCTTCGAAATTATCTCGTTCTAAATACGTTGGGAAATACGCAGATACGGGAATTCCTAGTCTATACATACGCATAAAGATTTCCATAATATACAGTTGCGATGTATAGAAGCAGGAAAGATCAGTATCTAAAGAATTTTCCGCAATCATAATTATTTCAAGGAGAGTTTTCGAATCAATTAAATCAATTGAGAAATTTGAGTCTTCCTCTACATAAGAAACGGCAGCCAGTACATGATGAATGGAGCGTTCTGAAATTTTGCTGAAGTCTATTTTTTCATAGTCATCTAAGCAATCTAATATATAAATTTCTTCATGATGTTTCTTATCTGCAAGTAATTCAGGCAGTAAGTGATCATTCTTTTGTATTTTTAACGAAAGTAGATACTTTCTTACTTTCTGCTGATTGTATGTAAATAATAATTTCATACCTAGTTCCCCTTCGTCTTTTCTCGGATCATTGCCGCAAGACGGATTATAATTTCATAATAAGAAAGTACCCATTCATCAAATGAGTACTGTTCATAACCATCCTCTAGAAATTCAATCAAAATATGACTGGGATACGCTTCACTTTGATAGGTGTTAAACGAAAATTCATGTAACACGAATTGAAAATCGGATTGTGTTATATGTTTCGATCCTATACATAGATAGTAACCAGCTGTGTCGAAGTAACATCCTTCCGCAGCCATAGAACTAATATCCGAAGCGAAATTCGAATACATGTCTTCTGAGCTAAATAACGTCCCATCTAACAGGTCTTCTTCAGTTCCGAAGGCAAAGTGACAAAATATACGTGTTTGCTCGTTAAAACGCGCAAGCGACTCGAATAATAGTTCACTTGTTAAATGCAACCTGTCCCTGTGAAAATCATTGATATTGATTAAGAATGGGATGTTATATTTGCGAATTAATTTTTGTATGCGTAGCATCCGAATGTATACTTTCATCTCATTTCCCTGATTAAATAAATATCTCATCTTCTAGCCCCTGCTTTTCTACATCTTCTAGTTGTTCAGTGAAAAGATGTAAATGTAGCATTTCCTTTAATACACAATCTGGGCCACTTATCCGAAATGAATTACCACTATAAAACGTGACATAATGTCGTAGCTGCTCAAATTGCTTTTCAAATTCATCTATATGTTCTAATGATATGTTTTCTAAATCAGGCATTTCGTTCGCAATAAATCCATTTATAAGCGATTCAAAGGATTGACGAAGTTCTTGATTATTAGGAAGGACTTCTTTTGACTGTAATAAGTCAAAGAAGTCACTGTGATTCATACTCATTTGGATGCCCCCTTACACACGAACCGGTAGGATTAATTGCAGATTAGAGCTAGTTTTGTCATCTGCCCCCACTATCACAATAGGTCTCTGGTTACTAATTATTTTTATCGTGATTGCTTCAGACGGTATCGTCTGTAATGCTTGCAGCAGATATTCCACATTACAAGCAAATGTAAATGTCTCTTCTTGATTGCATGAAATTTCCACACTCGCAGTTCCTACTTGTGAGTTTTTCGGCTCAATCCTCAAAGATTTTTGTCCTTCTGAAGTAAACATAACTAATGTCGAGAATGCCGACAGCTGTTCTAATGTATTTTGTAACTCGCTACGTTCTACGGTTACATAGATATCGGAGTAATCGGGTATCATCCTTGACGTATCAGGATATATTCCGGCTAATAATCGAGATTGATAGATAATGCTCTCCCCTCTTATAAGAAGTTGCGTATCACTAATCAATTTCATTTCTAATTTAGATTCTCTATTAAATAGTTTTAACGCCGTTTTTAGGGATTTACTTGGTAAAATGACTTCACCATCTTTAGCGGCGGGAATATGCGTACGTTCAAAACGTAACCTCGCTAAACGATACGAATCAGTAGCAGTACATGAAAGCTCACCTTCCATGGATTTTAAATTTAAACCCGTTAAAATCTTTCGTGTATCTGATACTGCAATAGCATGTAAAGTTCTACTAGCGATTTTTGCAAATTGTTCTTGTGACATCGTTAGCCAGTCTTCTCCTGCCTCAATTTTGATTTCAGGATATTCTTCGTGATCCATGGTACAAAAGCTAAATTGCTTTTTCGCATTTTCTACAATTTTTAGCTCATTGTTTTTATGTTCTAAACCAATGAATTCACTTTTGAATTTCTTAATCGTTTTAAGAACTGGAGCAGCTGCAAATAGCACTTTCCCTGGTTCAGTACAATCCCCACTGTTTACATTAAAGCGAGTTACTAATGTCACTGTTTCTGTACCGTCTGAACCCATTAGAATCATTCCCTGTTGGTTACAATCTAATAAAACTCCTTGTAATGCGGGCATTGGGTTTTTAACGTCTACAGTAGCACTAGCTTTCTCTAATTTTTCGATAAATAATGTACGGTTAATAGTAAATTTCATAATAAATCCCCCCAAAAAAGTAATAAAAAAAGAACAGACCTCATATCCTGTTCATTCGTTTTCCTGCTATAAAACAAAGCTTTACGCGCTTTGTTGTTTTTTTAACTGTTCTATCAGTTGATGAATTGCCTCTGTATTCTTATGAAGTAACCACTCTCTAAAGGTCGTAATATCGCCAGGTATAAGAGCTGATAACCAGCGGTTAAGCTGTTTCTCATTTCCAGGGCGAATATTCTTCGCTTCGTGAATCAACTGTAAACTAGTTATAATGTCCTCTAATCCACCAGTCGTTGTATCCTCGAATGTTTTTGCTTGTGCATTATGATTATAATTATAAGCACGCAGAACATCCTTAGATGTGATTCCTAATGGTTTGGCTAGCTTTTGCATTTCTTGAATTAAAAATTCTAGGTTTGCTTGGCTGTTTGATTGTTCCTTCTGTGAACTTCCTTGTTTATTCTTTAGTTGTAGCATAGTAGGCGGTGTGAAATAATATCCTTTCTTTTGATAAGAAACATAGATACTATTTGGACCATTACTACGTGTAGTAAGTTCTACTTTACAAGGTTTTATATTGTAGATATATCTTCCTACGCCCCAAAGTACAGCAGCTCTTTTTAAACTATTCGAAAAGCCGCCTTTTACAGAACTGTAGTCAGACTCTTCACTTCCATCCTCTTTTGATATCCAGCGTTCATTCAAAAATACTGAGATGGTACACTTCGTTGCGTTCTCACCCCATTTTTCATAAGACACTTGCCATTTATCGATACCGAAGACTTCATCAAATCGGTCCTGAATGGCGCGAGCGTCAACAAATGGAGCTACATACGCGAAAAAACGCCCTTGGTTTTCGAATGCATGTGTAATTTTCCATCCTAATTGTTCGAATGGAAATTCGGCTTGTAAACTTTCCATTATATTCGTCATAATAATCCTCCTGTATTAATTGTTATTTCGAATCTGGGTGTATCCACTCTTTCTTTCGAAATTCATCAATCATTTCACATATAATTCCTCTGTTTTCATGAAGCAGCCACTCTTCATAGGAAGTAATATTTTTTCCTGATAGAATGGATAAGCGCTGATTCAACTCTTCTTTACTTGCATGACTGATATTCCTTGCTGCATAAATGAGACTTAAGCTTACTTTCAAATCCCTTAAATCAGAAACAGTAATATTCTTAAATGTCGTAGCTTTCGTATTGAAGTTTTGATTGTGCGCTTGCAGCATTGATAAAGAACTGATCCATAAAGGATTAGCTAGTACTTTAATTTCTTCAATAATGTCATGTAAATGAGCATCATTTTGTAATTTCCCTTGTGATTTTTCCATGACTAAATTCATGATGTTTCCCCCTAATTAATAAAATAATTGCCTAAAGTGCTGGCTATACAATAACTCCAAACTTGAAGACAACACAAAAAGGGCTTCTTCAAGTCGATTAATAATGTGCATAGCAAAATAAGCTATATATACACTAATCGGCTCAAAGAAGCCCTTTCAAAAATGAAACAAGACGCAACTTGCTTCTACAACTCAACCACAACACAAAAAGGTGTGGGAATAAACGGAATCAAATAAACAAATAAATATATCTGTATATTATACTATCTTTATTTTGAATGCAAGTAAAAAAGAGTGAAACGACCGTAACACTCTTTCATCCATAGCATATTATTTGCTCCAAAATTCATTATAATACCAAGCTCGATAAGAAATATGTTCTGATACATCCATTATTTTCATACGTCTTCTATGATTTTTAGGATGAACAGGTATACTATATATCTTCGCATCGTCTGGTTTCGTCATATCTTCTACTTCAATGTTTACAACTTTTAGATGGTACGGCATACGGCCATTGCTAAAAATATCCCCTACACAAATTGTCCAAAGACTTGTTTCTATTTCATTTACACTATTCATTATATATTCTCCTCTAAAAATTAATAAAAAAGACATTGAACAAATACGTCCAATGTCTTTTTCCCTCTTATATACTTGTTAACTCAAAGTATAATTTTTCTGGTTTTCCATACATGTTAATTTCATTTTGATATACGACAGCTAATTGCTGAGACATCTCAATGCTTTCCATATAGGATAATGAAGCAGCTGCTTCTATTTTTTCTTTAATTTCATTAGGAATAACTGCGTAAGATAAGCTATCCATTTTACTTCCTAATTTAGTATCTGTAGCAGCCTCATAATAAATTTCGGTAATTAAGACCTCATTATCATCTGGATCATACATATATCCTCGGTTAACTGTAATCATATTAAAGTACTCCTCTCAAGTTTCACATTCTAATCCCTTGTGCTTTTAGCATTGCAACAAATACCTTAATTCTATATAAATTCCCTGGTTCTTATTTTTCGCATTCTATTCCTTATCTACTTTACTATTAGACATTACTCTCTTTCTTTACAGTCAAATTCAAAAATCTTTAACAATAATAAGAGACGATAAATACCTGGTAAGTGTTTTTCTCCATAATAGATATATAATTCCTTCAATTCTTCTTTATAAGCAAATTGTACACCTAAATGGGCAGGAAGTTTCTCTAGTATCCTTGTGTTCTCCAACTCTATGTTTTGAATAATCTCAATAACAGTATGTGGGGATTCTTTTAAAATAGCTTTTAATGTCTCATATGGAATATGAAACAGTTCGCTACATTCTATTGCTCTTCTTTTATTATACTCTACTTGTTCTAGTTCTTCGTCTGTAGGAGGTATAGTTGAAGGTCTTCTATATTCAGATTTTACTACCTCTTTTTTTGATTCCATTTTTTTAATAAGAAAATGGCCCCATTCTTGGATACGATCCTCTATTTCACACGGATTTCCATATTGATATTCAAAACTTTTTCTTTGAAATTCGAAATCACAGTCATCATTACAATCATGATAATCCAGCTCCATAATGAAGTCCCTATAACCATAATAGTCGATGTCGAATTCTTTCATTTATTCACCAATAATACCCACAGTATCTTTAAAAATAGTAAGTTCACGACTTCTAATTGGTTCAGTGATCTCTTTCTTTTGAAAGATTGATATAATTTCCCCTATTGATAATACTGGTTTATCTAATGTAATTGCATGTTCATATTTCATTATAAATATCCCCTTTTCCAAATAAAAAAAGCACAAACTATGTGCTATTTATTCACATTATTTTTTAGTTGTAATACCTAAATACTAGAACCTCTCACCCTTGTTTATTTTAGTATCTCTACTACGGTACAAGGGATGTTAGCGAATTTTCTCTCACTACATATGTCTTGTAGTGTTCTTAACGCTTCATATCCGTCATGCATGACTTTAAGTGGTTCTGAAGTGCTTAACTTATGAGCGTTTAGATACTCTACACAATCGCAATCATGATATGTTTCTGTTAAATAAAAACCTATCGCTTCATAATTATTATGAGCACAAATGACTCTCATATTCTTTTTCTTATGCCATACTTTGTAAAATTCCATATGATCTCTCCTCTAAATTAAACAAAAAAAGCACAATAGATTTGCTGTTTTCATTTAGCATATTATTAGCCCCGAAGGTCTATTTACAAGTAATTCCTAACTTAAAGACAACACAAAAAGGGCTTCTTCAAGTCGATTAAAATGTGCATAGCAAAATAAGCTATATATACACTAATCGGCTCAAAGAAGCCCTTTCATAAATGAAACAAGACGCAACTTGCTTCTACAACTCAACCACAACACATAAGGTGTGGGAATAAACGGAATCAATTAAACAATAAATATACGTTTATATTAAACTATTTTTATATTATATTCAATTGTTTTTAATTGACTGAAGATAAGAAGGAACTTTATACGCAGCTGTAATATGTATTGTTTAATAAAGCCCCTGTTTCCCCTGCTAAAGCTCCTCTTATTTTCAGTTCTTGGTGTTACTTCATGTACTGCAGTTCAAAATAGAGTTTGTCTGGTTTTTGATTCTGCTCTAAATAACAAAGTATTTCTTTTAGAGCTCCCTTTTCTACTTCTATATTTTCCATGTAAGACATACTTTCGTTTTCTTGGACCTTTTGAAAAATAGCAGTAGGTAGTTTAACCATATCAAACACACCCATTTTGCTTCCTAGCTTTTGTTCTGATGTAGCATCGTAGAAAATTTCATTAACAATTACCTCATTATCATCTGGATCGTACATAAACCCTCTTTGTATACGTAGCAATGTATTACTCCTTTCTAATATATTCTCTTCCTAAAAATAACTATATTTATATATAACGTTATTGATGAAAGAGCTATCAAACAATATTATTTCGTAAAATCCGTACTTTGTATAGGGGTAGATACATGATAATTAATTTTTACACGTTATTTTTGAATATTTCGTACTTTTTTTAGAACACAAACAAGCCACCCTTTAAAAGAAAGCAATAGCTTGCAAGGGTGGCTTAGTTTGTGGTGAATAGCTTCGTATTTAATTGTTTGATTTCCCCTTCTGCAAGAGGCTGGTAAAAAGCATGTTGTAATCCTTGTGAATATAAGGTTTCTCCTATACAAAGCAATACTTTACCATGGATTAAATCAAGTAGTAGTTCATTATTAATTTGCTTTGCCTGTTTTTCAGTAGAAACATAAATAACTAAGATTGTAGGATTATTCCCTAAGTCCTGCATAATAACATCTTTCCCTGACTCTACAAAAGTCTTCCATCTAGCAATAATCCGTTTTAATCGATCCTTTGTATCTGATAATAAGGTGGAGTATACAACAAAATTAAACTTACGATCTTCTCCACCGCTTACTACAAAACTTAAAGGAGGGGTAGAAACCCCTTTACTTATAGATGGATGCATAATATGCCCCATAAAGGACGGAGCATAACGCAGGTGACAGAGTAAGTCTATATCATGCCAATAACGTAGGTGAACGTATTTGCCGTGATTATCAAGGCGCTCCGGAGCAAAGTAAAATATATTTCCTTGCCAGTACTTTAAGAGCTTAAACCCATTATCGGATAACGTATATGCCTCCTCAAGAATTTCCATATCAAAAATCTCTACTTGCCATTTTTCAATGAGACGATAGTAAAGTAGTACTTGAAGTGCATCATTAATTCTCTTACGCGAAAACTTATCCTTGAATAGATATAATAAATGATTAAAACGAACAGATGTATGAATACCAATAAAAGTTAGTATTACCTGCTGTTCTTCTGTTAAACGCTGCTTAAACGTAACTAATTCGTCATAGGAATGGAATACATAGGTTTTATCCAGACTATGTATTCGATATACCTGAAGTCCCTGTGCATCCTCACTTGTTAAATGTGGAATTGAAGGGAAATATGAAGACATTTGATTCTCTATTGTACGCATAGTCATTCATTAAAATTGGTAAATTGGCGAATTAGATTTTTTACTTTGGCCTTGCGGATAATTCAGGATACGTACAGTTCCTTTTCTATTTTTCGCATCAATGTTAAGCAGCTCGCATGTAACAATGGTTTGGTTAGTTGCATCGTGTTCAGTTGGATTGGCAAGATTGCGGCTTTTTAATCCTTTGAATTGAATACCGGGTGCAACTTCTACAAAGATACCAGCAATCGCATCAACACCTACAATTTTACCTACGAAACGGTCACGTCGTTTTTTTAGCTCTAGTAGTTTTTCAATTGGATCTGTTTCTAATTTCTTTTTATTTCCTCTAAATTCATATCGACCGTTCTTTTCTACTACTTTATCGATAATAAGCTCTACAACATCACCAATAATAATATCCTCCGGACGTACAAAGGAATACGACCAATGTGAGTACCTTACTCCTATAGTTACACCACGGACTTCAACTAGAACAGTTTGTGCAGTTGGAATATGCCCTGAAACTGTTCCTGTGTATACTTTATTCCCTTCTTGTGAGGTTACTTCATCATATAATCTTTTTTGTAATGAGAGCTCCCCAGCTGTGATTGATACAACGGCAAAGTTCCCTTCTTCTGTCTTTTGGAAGTGCTCAATGATAACAGGTTTTGTTCTACCAACTAGCCATTGAGGATTCTTAGGAATAGTTATCCCTGCCTCTGTAATTGGACAATATGCAGTTGTGTGGGTACCAATTTGCATCGTAAGTACGGGTATGCGTTCTGATTTACCATTTTTAGTTGGGAACAACTTTTCAGAGACGACTGTAATTAAACCTTTACCTATAATACGTTCACGTTTCATACGAGCTAACTCTTCTAATTCATGCTCACGTACTCGTTCAAATTGGTTGAAGTTTGTTTCTACTGGTGTGTCTCCTACTGTGAGTTCTTGTTCAAAAGCCATTCCTAGTTCTTCTGCAACGTGTGTTGTTTCTTTCTCTACTGTCATCCTATTTTTCCTCCTAGAACGTAAAAAAGGACACACCTGTACCGTTGGAATGGTACGTAAGGTGTGTCCTTCACGTAAGTTATTTTTCATTTATATAATTATTAATTTTAATATAATGGTATTTGGAGATTTATGCAAGTGTTATTTGGTACAACTTCAAATATTTTCTGGCATATTCAACTACAGTTCCCCATTTGATTATTTCTACCTATGTTGTTCCACAATCGCGCCCGATTGTGGAAAATCATTTATGTTTTCTTATTGAAGATAAGACCCTCGTTAGCAACAACTTAGACTCACAATGACTCGTCAACAAATTGAATCACTTGCTGATGAACCCGTTCCCAATTGAGGTCATCATTTCTTATAACTGACTTCGAAATCAAGAGTTGCTCTATGATTTTTAACTCTATTTCGGTTCGAACTCTTAAAAACTCAACAAGCCCGTCAAACCCTGTCAACCCGTGACTCCGTCCATACCCCTGCTGAGTGTAATACTGAGTTACGCCATCTCGCCATTCTGATGAGCGTTCCTCGAATGCTCTCTTTAAAATAGAGCGAACATCACCAGGATGAAAATAGAGAAGTGATGGATTCAACGGCTTAATAATGTCGCCTAACTTCAGTACATAATCTGTAATCACATCTTGCGAAGCATCATATCGACCAAGCATAGCTGAAAGGGGGTTTTGAATGAAACAGCACTCAAAGACTGTTACCGTCTCCTCTTGTTGTTGAGCCTTTACAAACTCACTCCACCTATTCAAATGCACTTCACAATGCCGCTCTAATGGCAGTGTTCCATCATAAATATCATATTGCATCACATCAGACAATAGTTCATCAGGGAACGCCTTACTTAATTCCTGTTGACGCTTTCCATATTCAATAAAATTATAATTCCCTTTGCTCTGAGTAATCGACCGAATCAATCCGATAGACTCTGAATGCTTCTCTAATAGCTTGTTAAACTCTTTATGTGTAAAGCATGCTACTTTATCGTAATCTGCTGGATTATCTAAATCTCCCTCAAGAAATAGACGTGTCTCTATTCCAGATTCTGTTAAATGGTCATAAATCAATTTAGATGTAGTGCTCTTGCCAGAACCCCACATACCTTCAACGATTATCAACTTAGTTCTTGTCATATTAATCACCCACCACAATTTAAAATAAATGGTGGTCAGTCTAATTTAACCACCATTTTAATTCTTGTTACCTTGTGTAAACTTCATTTCGTTCATCTCCCTTCACTCTTTGTAAAAATCATATATCCATTGTGAAATATTAACAATATTATTCAGCAAAACTCCCTATAAAAAAATGGTAGGTTCTTATTCTACTTGAATACTTTAAATCCCTGCCCTGTTAGATAATAAAAAAGAGTTGTCGATTCAAACATTGATCTTCAACTCTTGCGCCCTTTAGTTGAGGAGAGGGTGGTTATACGGACTAACTACTTAGCCGTCGTCCCATGAACTCTTTTTATTGTTTCATCCTTTTCATTTTCATTCAAATATTCGAAAAAACCTAAGCGATTCCCCCATGGGTCTGTAAAGCTACCCCATTTTACGGGAACCTCTTCTCTTGAATATATTTCAAAAGGCTCAATATTTAATTCCTTTATCATTCTATCCCTTTCAGCCTCTATATCCATCACACCCATGCGTATAGGACCGCTACCTTCTGTTGGCGTTCCCTTGGCTACCTGTAACCAACTCCCGGGTACGAGTTCAAACTCAACAAATCCTTCATGAGGTACAAAATCAGGCTCTTTATTCAGTAGTGACTTGTACCATTCCTTTCCCTTTTCAAAGTCTGAAACACGAACTTGCACAGTCGTTTCAATAATCACCATAACCCCTCCATTTTTTAAACATCAACCTTAATCTACTTCAACACAGTTGTATACATTCCTTCTTTGCTGATATTCAACAAAATGGCCCTTTAGTGGAGTAACTTTATTGCTACTCAACATTTTCTTAATCCGCCTTTCAGTTCAGATCTTCTTTTCACTTTTCACTATAAAAACACCCCTTTAGATAAACAGATCTAAAGGGGCAAAACATCGCGCCTTTTTTATAAACACCGTGACTTGATTTAAAAGAGACAATAAATTAACCATAAACTGTGCATATAAAAAATAAAGCATAAACTGTCCGGACAGTTTATGCTTTAACTTACAAAATCTCTCATTAATTTCAAAGAATCGTTCTAATTGAAAGGAAATATTAATCAAATATATCGTTTAAATCCTTGCTCATCACGTTAGATGTATTCTTCTTAGGTTGTTCATTTCTATATGGCAGTGGCTGCGTATCACTATACTTATTTTTCTGTTGAGTTTTTAGAAGTTCTTGACGTTCTTTATAGGTCATAGGGCTATACTCTCGTTGCTCTTCATTATTTTTAGGATTCCCTAGCCTATTTTTTTCTAAGTTTTTATAGACAGTAGTACTAATTGATTCATAAACTTTTGCTACATCTGCATCAAGTTTATTTTCTTCAGTAAGGGCTGCTGTTTCTATTACTGGTGTTGGATCTTCCTCTATATTTATTTCTGATTCCTTCTCTATTTCAATTGTAGTTACTTCTTCTTGTGACTCTTCTTGGAATGGTTCGGTTCTAACTGAAAGCTCCGGCTCAATTGAAGCATCTGAGTTCCAATCTTGTTCCAATATAGAAATGGATAAACCCTTGTTAAGCTCTGATACATCCATATGTATTTCATGATAATCTTCTATATCGGCAGAATTCATTTTAATTACTTCCTCAATTGTTTCTTCTGTTACTGTATCTTGTATTGCAGGTGTCACAAATTCCAACTTTTGTTCTGTCTCTATATCCTGCAAGACTCCATTACGTTGTAAAGCATCTAGTAAGCGTGCTGCACATGTATAACCTATATTAAATTTATCTTGCAGTGCAGATATGGAGGCAGTCCTGGATTCCTTCACAAAAGCTACCACATCATCATACAGGACATCTTTAAAGAAGCTTGTCTCCACTTGCGCGGCTTCCTTGTCTTCGCTTGGCATGGCTGATTCTTGCTGAATACTCTCACCGGTATTTGTTTCGAATAAAACGGGAGAGTTTATATCAGACTTCTCAATCGGTAATGGAACACGACTATCTTTTGAAATTAGAACTTTACGAGGTTCTTTTCCTGTATAGGAACTTACAACTAGATTTTGTTCTAACTTTTCAATTAATCGTGCTGTCTTCATATAGCCAATCCTAAATTTTCTTTGCAGAAGGGATGGCGAGACTTGCTGTGCTTCAATTACGAAGTTTTTAATCTCTTCATATAGAGCAGCTTCATTTTCAGCTTCCTCTTCCTCATTGTGGTTTGTCTGTTGTTCACTAGCAATGGATTTATTTGATACAGCTATATCTTCGACTAATTTTGTTTCATGTTCAGATTTATGATCCTTATAATCATTTAATGATACAATATGTTGTTGCTCACTGTCTGTTTCTAGGGAATTGTTCTGCTCCATCGTATCATTCTGTATAGGTGGTAGTGGTTCTATTTTCTCCATATTCTTTGCATCTACGTGCTTCATTGGATTTGCTTTATTAATAGAATCCTTGATTAGAAGGAGACGCTCATTTTCCCAATATTGCCCTAGTCTTTCGTCTACTTGAATAATCGCTCTAGCAAACTCTTCTTTAGGTACAAAGTTACTTGTGATTTGTTGTACAGGCTGCACATGATTATCTTGTACGATACGAGCAGCGCAAATAAATGCACCTTGTGCCATAATATCCCCTGGCGACATAACCACTTCTTTTGTTTTTTGATAGGTTGATCCTAAACGACTAACGGGATTCTCTTGCATAGGAGAAATACCTTGTTCGGATTGAGATTCTTTAAATTCCTCTTTTTCGCCAAACATGTCAGAGAAAATCTTTGCATCATATGGTGTTACATCCCCAAATATCATTTTGTTACGGAATGAACCCAGCAAGGTAAACATGTACTGCTCTGTGAAATCTAGAGCTAATTGAGATAGAGTTTGACTTGCAATTGTCAGGATTACTTTATATTTACGAGATTGTGCAGGGAATTCTTTAAATGGGCGTACAACGTAATCTGGGAATTCATCGACAATTATATGGTGGTATGGTGAAACGTTTGGTTCTCTGCGGAATACAGCATTCTGCATACTAAGTAAGATAAATTTTCCCAATACGTTAGAAAGGTCGGCTAATTCCCCTTTTGCCGTATTCACTAGTAAAATACCACCTTGTTCTAGGTAGGGTAAGTACCCAGCGCCTTATCATATTTCTATGATAGGTTTCCAAGTACTCCCCCCCGAACCGTACGTACTCGTCTCCAAGTATACGGCTCTCCATTTATCAATCCAACTTACCTGAGTGTAAATCTATGTGACATTGATGGCAGAGTGCCATGGTTTTTCTTTTTCTAGCGATCATCATTTTCTCCCACATTTTCTTACCTTTTAGGTCTTTTAACTTTCTTATGTGGTGTATTTCGATAGCTAGGTTCTTTTTGCCACACACTTCACATTCTTCGGCTAATAATCGTTCAATGAGACTTGTTCGTCCAGACATTTTTAAGGTGTTTGGGAAAATATCGACTTCTGTTTTGGTATCTATACTTATGTGTCTCCGAAATCCTTGGTCATAAAGATATCTTATCTTTTCACCGTTTTTAGTTTTGTATCGTATACCAAATTTCCCATTGGTTCTATATTTGTTGAGAATTTGTTTAACACTTTTTTTGTACTTGCTAGCGAACGTTTTATACATACTATATTCCATTATGTATTTGTATTTATTTATAACACTTACGTTGTTCGCCAACTTGTAGTATTCATATAGACCACGAATTTCTGCGTTGTAGATACTTAAAATCTCTAAGTCGTCATTATCTTTTAGATAGGTTCTGTGTTTAGGTTTCCAAGTACCTGTATTTTTATCAATTGCTAGTGCCTCTTTTTGAAATAGGTTCTTTATCCATTTGTTTTTGGGTACGTATAGTTTGGGTGTGAAAGAGAATACCCTTTTTGTCCTTCTATGGGTTGTTTTTGCTATTGCTTCTTCTCTTGAGATTGTAATATCGTAACCGAGAAATTGTACTAATTTTTCACTATGGGTTATGAGAGTCTTTTCCTGTGACAACTCGAGTTCAAGGGTTTCTTTAAGAAAAATCGTAAGATTTTCTTTGGCTTGAATAGCGTCTTCTTTACTACCTATTATTCCTATGAGGAAATCATCTGCGTACCTGGTATATACAATTCTTTTGTAGTTTTCGTCCATAGGTTCTTTTGAATGTATAGAGAGCTGTTCTTTGTGTAGTTTGTTCCACTGTAGTTTAACTTCTCTTTTTTCGTCCTCTGACATTTGTCCCCATTGTTCCTCATGTTTTTTTCGTAGTCGGTATTTCTTATCTGAAAGGTACGCATAATCACGATTTGTCTTTCTTCTTGCCCCATTATCAAATTGTTGTTTATAGATCTTCATAAATTTGTCTAGTTCATTCAAATAAATATTTGATAGTATGGGACTGATTATGCCTCCTTGAGGGGTGCCAGAGAATGTGTTGTTATATGTCCATTCTTCAAGATAACCTGCTCTGAGAAACTTCCAAATTAACCTTATAAATTTTTCATCATCAATCCTTCTTTTAAGGATATTTATAAGTGAGTGGTGATTTATGTTATCGAAGAAACCTTATATGTCCCCCTCAACAAACCATCGTACCCCTCTATATGTCTTTTGAATTTGAATTAACGCAGTATGACAGCTCTTTTTAGGTCTAAACCCATGTGAATCATCGGAGAACGTAGATTCATATATACTCTCAAGGATACTTCGTATTATTTCTTGTATGATTTTATCATCCATAGAAGGGATGCCTAGTGGTCTTTTACCACCATTAGCTTTGATCCTATAAATCCGTCTAGCTGGATAAGGTTTGTAAGTCTCGTGTTTAATTTTGTCTATAAGAGTGTTAATTCTTTCAATACTCATTCCATCGATATTCTTTCCATCCGTACCTTTGGTCATGTTGCCTTCTTTGGCGTATATCTTAGAATATGCCATATAATAAAATTCTGGGTTATACAGGTTTCTGTATAGTCTCTTGAACTTGTAATCTGTATTACTAGCCATGGTACGTAGGCTGTTTAATACCTCATTTGGATTTCTCAAAGAGCCTCACGCTCCTTCCTAATTTGTATTAAACTGATAAACTGTTTCCCTTCGCCCTGTAATAGGCTTTCCCTATCTCTGACTACTACGGAAACTCCGTTACCTTATTGGATATTCATAAGCCACATACCTTGTTTTACACTTGGTATCATCCTTAATAGCCAGTTTGTATTGGCGTTCCAACTTAGGTAATCCCCATTTAGTACATTTAGAGATGAGCTTGGTATAGTGTCGGATGCGACTTTCGTCCTTTTCCACCTACAGTGGATAGTTAGTAATGGATCTCTGGGACTTGAGGATGGAGACCTCGTCCTTCTATACCATTTAGCGTACACCTGGTTAAATGGTCATTACTACATAACGTTACTAGTTACCTTTCGTCATAGGGTTCGATATCCCCCTTTGGACTATCGTTTAAGCAGTTTAGCTTTCATCCTTGTCTATACGTTTCATCTGGCCATTCAGTCGTAATTTGGTAACTAATTAACTTATGGCTTTACCAACATGCTACACTCCCCGTTCAGTTTCCTTCACGGATAAGTTGGTTGATGATAGGCTTTTGTGAGACCTGAGCCTACAACTTTGCTAGAGTTGAATCTCTAAATGCCCGTATGGGCGCACGTGGACATCGAAATCAAAATCGGATTTCCCAAATAAAACACGTCGTATGAGTACGTTTGAAGCAAGGTCTTTTAAGATGTTACGTAATCCTTTTACATATTCTTCTTCTCTATCATAATGCATGGGGTGTCCGCGGTATTTTCCTTTTTTATAAACCGCTGGTTCACCTTGAGAATCTGTTTTTTCTCGAATGGTATTATCAAACCACTCATCTATCCCTTTTATAATTTTATATTCGTTGTTCTGGTCCCGCGAAGCAGCTCCACCTTGAACAAAATCATATAACTTTTCCACCTGTACTTTTAACAGTTTATGCATACGATGGACACGTTCTACATCATCGTAGGGTAAGCGCCCAACGCCTTTTCACATTACTGT
>NZ_JAKUGJ010000032.1:0-35171 GCF_022663915.1 Bacillus cereus group sp. BfR-BA-01331 | reverse complement strand
TTTTGGCTATGCCAAACCGAAATTCATCTCCCACCTACCGTTGGGCTACGCCCTTCACACGCTTGAGGAAGGAGAATTCTTTCGGGGAATTAGTTAAATTAAAATCATATTGGCTAACGTAAAGAATACCAATCATTTACTTCTCCTATCAGCACAAGTAAATGATTGGTATTTCTCATTAATATTGCTAAAACTGAACTACGAGCAGAATACTTTATTTCATTCTTTTTTCCCTTACAGTTTGATCTTGTAATCGCTGTTGTTCTTTTATCAGTCATTCCTACATAAGCGTTGGATATTTTGCAGGTTTGTCCAGACTGAAAAGAGCTTATTAAACCATCCATTATTCACGTTCTTCTTCATATATTTGTACCGCAATTTTTTTTGTATGTGGTTAAAACTAGTTTTTAAGAAGCATATGTTTTAGCAACTGCAGAAATTCTTTATCACTTTTATCATCTTTTATGTAATCCTGTTCGTAGTTAAAAATCATTCGTACTAACATAAAAGCTGTAAGTGGTAATGGTACCTTATGCAAAGCTCCTTGCTGATAACCTTTTTCGAGCAAATTACTTATCATTTTAATTGCTTCTTCTTCAGACTTTTTAAAACAAGCTGTAATTTCAGGTGAATGGTACTCTTTATATTCTTGAAAGAGTGTAGAAACAAACGGATCTTGATGATATTCTAGGCTGATATAATGAAGGATTTTTTGTATTCGAAGTAAAACATCTTTTTCCTCTTTATATAAATCAAATAATTGTGAACGTATAAGCTGAATATGACGCATATAGCAGTCACATAATATTTCAGTTTTATCTGTATAGTAATAATAAATAGTACCTTTACCAACTTTAGCTTTCTTTGCAATTTCATCAACCGTTGTGTTACGGACACCACCCATAGAGAACAGTATTGTGGCAGATTGAATGATTTTCATTTTTTTATTTTCTTTTTCTAATTTGATCATTGTCTACACCCTATCCTTGAAATATTTAGCGAAGTTTTCTTGCATTACATTCTGTATCAGTCCATTTGTAATTTTTTAACTCCTAATAGAAAGTCCTCTATTTGCTTCTTATAGAATAACATACACCATTCTCATTTCTAGTATATAACTATAATAGAATGCAACTTTATAACTTAGGATAAAAATGAAAGTTTAAGGTAATAACTTTTTAATCAGACGATGAGAATTCAAGTGAAAGGGGACAGTGATTTCTTTCTTGAATGAATTATTTGATTTTTTATTTAATTCGTTTTATTATATAAACATGACTAAAAGATGTTTTTAGTCGGATTTTTTTACGGAAAACCGACTGATATTTAATTTTAGTCGGTTTCTATACTATTTGAGAGAAGGTAGACACTATGTGTGGAATTGCAGGGTGGATAGACTGGTCTAAAGACCTGTCTCATGAACAAGAAACGTTAAAAAAAATGACAGATGCTATCACTCACCGAGGGCCTGATGCAGAGGGGCATTGGCTTTCAAAACGAGCAGCATTAGGTCATCGACGTCTCATCGTCATTGATCCTGAAGGTGGCCTTCAACCTATGCTATATAAAGATGGAAATGATACGATTGGCCTTACGTTCAATGGAGAAATTTATAACTATCAAGAATTACGTAAAGAACTTGAAGGGAAAGGTCATGAATTTCAGACAAAGTCTGATACAGAGGTATTACTACATGCTTATTTAGAATGGCAAGAAGATTGTGTTCAACACTTAAATGGGATTTTTGCTTTTGGTATTTGGGATGAAAGATTTGGGAAATTGATGCTTGGTCGTGATCATCTAGGTGTGAAGCCTTTATTTTTCGCTCAAAGAGGAAGCGCAATTCTCTTTGGTTCAGAGTTAAAAGTTTTGCTTTCGCATCCGCTTGTAAATGCAGAAGTAGATAAAGAAGGACTTTCTGAGGTATTTTGTCTTGGACCAACACGTACTCCTGGTCATGCGATTTTTAAGGATATACATGAAGTACGTGCGGGTCATTATATGACGTTTACCTCTAATGGTTCAAATACGACACAGTATTGGAAACTTGAAAGTAAAAAACATATAGATGATATTGATACGACAGTGGAGACAATCCGCTCCATTTTACAAGATACTGTTAAACGCCAGTTAATTGCTGATAGACCAGTGGTATCTATGCTTTCCGGAGGTTTAGATTCAAGTGGTCTAACAGGTTTAGCAGGAAACGAATTTGGGAATAAAGGGGAACGTCTTCATACATATTCCTTGAATTTCATCAATGATGAAAAAGACTTTGAGCAAGACTTCCTTCGTTTTGATCGTGATGAACCTTGGGTGAAACGTGTGGCTGAATATGTAGGAACAAAGCATCACTCTATAGAGTTAGGATCAGATAGTTTAATAGAGCATTTATTAATTCCAATGCGAGCGCGTGATCTACCGGGAGTTGGGGAACTAGAAACGTCTCTTTATTTGCTATTTAAGGAAATGAAAAAAGACGCAACAGTTGCACTTTCAGGCGAATCCGCAGATGAAGTGTTCTCAGGATATCCATGGTTCCATCAAGAGAAGTTTTTAGATGCAGAGATATTCCCTTGGAGTGTTAATTTATGGTATAGTACAGAAATTTTATCAGAGGATTTTAAAGAAAAGATTAGCCCTGAAAAATATCAAAAACAAAAATTTGAAGATGCGGTTGCTGAGGTTCCTTTTTTAGAAGGTGAAAGTGATCTGCAAATGAAGCAACGTCAAATGTCTTACATGTTTATTACACGTTTCTTGCCATTTATGCTAGAACGAAAAGATCGTACAAGTATGATGAATGGCTTTGAAGTACGAGTTCCATTTTGCGATTACCGGCTTGTAGAATACTTATGGAATGTTCCATTCGAAATGAAAAGCATAGACAATATTGAAAAAGGTATTTTACGTCGAGCTTTTGAAAATATACTTCCAGAGGATGTACTTTATCGCAAAAAAAGTGCATATCCAAGCACAAAGGATGCTTCTTATCTACAAGGTATTAGTGATTGGATGTTACATGTGTTGAACGATCCTCAATCACCTATTTTACCATTAATAAATGTAGAAAAAGTTCGTGCTATTGCAGAAGGAAAAGACGAAGTAATTTCAGGTAATGATGCACGAGGTATAATAGATTATTTACTTCAAGTTAATAGTTGGCTTCAAGAATATAATATTAAATTAGTATGGTAGATGTACTTTTCAAATAAAGAGAATAGATGAATCATCAATGACCTAAGTGAACCGCATCTCCAATGTATTAGATAGTTATCTAACATTTGGAGATGCGGTTTTATTATCTTGATTTGCAATAACGCTAATCAGTTAGTAAATTAGAATTGAATAAGGGACATGGAAAGAACTAGGGGGAATAATATGAATTGGAGGTCCCACGTAAAGGAGAATACGATGAACCTTTTAAGACCAGTGCTATCAGATACTACAATTGTATTGGTCACGTTAATTATATCTCACTTGTAATAGCTTATAATAACAGGGGGAATTGTAGTGTTTTGATATGTATCTGTTTCTGTTTCACTATATTAACTATTATTTCATCGGGCTCCTTACTGAAATAATGAAGAATCATCATTTGTTTATTCTGATTTCTGGAAAAGTTTTAATAGATTCATGCTGAACAAATATACTTTTTAGGAAGAGGAGAGATTATTGATGGATAATCAATTACTATATCAACAGCCAAAAAGAGAAAAGGCACTCGTGATTGGAGCCGGTATTGCAGGTTTACTTACTGCACGCGTACTTTCCAGTTATTTTGAGACAGTGATAGTTGTTGAAAAAGATGAGTTACCTCAAAAACCATCTGAACGTCCAGGTACACCCCAAGACTTTCATCCTCATCGTGTATTACCACGCGGAGAAATAATTATGAACCGTTTCTTTCCTGGATATGTTGATGATTTATTAAAACTAGGGGCCCATAATGTCAAGAATGATAAAATGATTCGATTTTCTCCTTATGGGGCACTTGAACTAGTTATAGAACGAAAAGGTGCAGCGAGCAGTCGAGCGTTGTTAGAATGGACAATCCGCCAACGTGTACAAGAAATTCCTAATGTACATTTTCATTCAAAGCAAGTGGTGACAGGACTTCTAACTTCGTCTGATCACAAGCGTATTATTGGGATCAATATTCAAGAACGAGATGAATTAAAAACAAAGAGAACTGTTTTAACTGATTTGGTAGTTGATACATGTGGCCGTCAATCTAAACTCAATAAATGGCTTACATCTATGGGATATGATGTTCCAGAACCAGAACGTTTAAAGGTGAATTTTGGATATAGCACGAGATATTATAAAGTACCCCCACATATCAAAGAGAAATTGAGTGCAATTTCTGAAGGAGATCCTGCTAAAAACATTGGAGCTGTAGGGCTATTATATATTGAAGATAACATAGCTCAAGCGCTACTATTTGTTGCTGGAGGTACGCACTATCCACCAACCAATTCAAAAGAATATGAACAAGAGCTGGATTCATTAGTTACACCTATGATGAGGGAGTTAATCAAAGAGTTAGAACCAATTAGTGTCCCGAGAGGATTTAGAGCGCATGAGTCAACTCGTCAACATTTTGAACAAATGGAAAATTGGCCATCTGGATTATTAGTGTTAGGTGATGCTTTTTGTAACTTTGATCCCATTTATGGGCAAGGGATGACCGTAGCCGCCATCGAAGCTGATATGTTAGATACTTGCTTAAAAGAACATGCTACTCATAAACCCGGGTTCGAACGCAAAGTGCTGCAACGTATGCAAAAGGCTATTGAGCCGGCGTGGTGGTTGAGTTCAATTGCGGATTTACGTTGGAACGGTGTTGAACATGTAGGAGCCGTTCCAATAAAAGGTGTGAAATTTGCACAGAAATATTTTGATTTATATCTTAAACAAGCTTTGAAGCAAGCAAATGAGGGTAATTCATCCATGCTTCAAAAATATATAATGATGAATGGGCTAGTCCATTCACCTCATGAAGTAATTAACTCAGATATGTTAAACATGTTAATCACTGGAGATAAGTCTTCGGAAGAGAATGAACTTTTAGACGAACTTGGAGCAGCAGATAAGAGACCACTGCAAGAAAGAATACATGAACTAATCCCTTCCTTTACATTAGCTTTTGAGAATAGCATTCCAAATCTATTCTCTTCCATTTCAATTTCTAATGCCAAATGAGGAAAAGGTAGTACAAATCAATGAATATTTGTATTAGACATACTCTAATTTTGTATATTTTACACACTATATCAAAAAAGAAACATAACCTCTTATTTTCTGCAGGTATATGTTTCTTTTTATCATTTTTTCCAAGAAGACTCCTTTCTCAAAGAGCGTGAAGGGTCACAGCCCAGTGAGTAGGTGGGAAAGGAGGTATCTTCTAATATATGTTGGATGATACTTTTTTAATTTATGAACAAAAAAGCTATTGAAAGGGTCCTGATATGAATATCGAACCCTTTTCAATATGTATAATTATTTCACTGCCTCTTTTAATTCTTTTCCAGCCTTAAAAGCAGGTGCTTTTGAAGCCGCGATTTGCATTTCTTCACCTGTTTGTGGGTTACGTCCTGTACGTGCAGATCTTTCACGTACTTCAAATGTGCCAAAACCAAGAATCTGTACTTTTTCTCCATTTGCTAACGCATTTGTTATTGTATCTAATAACACTTGTGTTGCTGCAGCAGCATCTTTTTGTGTAAGTTCAGCTTTTTCTGCTACTACTTTTGTTAATTCTGTTTTATTCATTTTCTGCACCTCTTCATATGTAATTAGGTGACTATTATAACGTGTGATTACTCATGATGCAATTATACTGTACATAGGAAAGCCATAGCAAGAGATAGGGGACAATGTCTGTGTAAAAGGCATAAGAAGGATATGAATTATCGCTTTAAACTCTGTTCATATTTCTTTACATCTTCCATCGTTTTAAATATTAACACATCAAAAATTCCTTTTTCATTCCCACATACGACAACAAAACCATCTGTTGCTTCCAAAACTCTACCGACGCCACCATCTGTAAGTGTAATACTGGTGAGATGTTTTACGTTCAGTTTTTCTTCTTTTCGAATGTAAGTAGTTATGGGTGTTCCTACAGGAAATGTGTCTGTGAGCTCTTTTGTTGTATATGTGCCATCATCTACTGATTGAGTTTTAGTTGTAATGGAATCAGTTTGAGTGGCACATCCTGTTGAACATATTAAAAGAATGCCAGTAATAATACTTACACATGCTGTTTTTACCATTTACAAAATCCTCCTATAACTGTTCGTATTGTTAACCCATTTAGGGTAACAAATTATATATACGAAGTTTGTTGGATTATATGAGTCGTAATTCAACAAAGATACAGGTATTTTGGCAGAATGTGTTTCAAGCAAAAGAAAAGACACCCAAAGGTGCCTTCCTGCGACTGGAACCATCGTAATATGGTATTGGGTGACAACCCGATTATTATTTTACCACATTAAGTAATTTTGGTTGTTGAGAAATATAATTCAAATCTATATGTTGTTTACTTTTGCCTTATTAGTTTTTGTTGTCGATTTTTCAATCTGCTCGAACTTTTATATTCTTTTGGGTGTTCTTTAGAGGCCTCTGAACCACGTTTTATTTGTTGTTTCGTTTCTGTATGGAGTAAATCAGCATGCTTAATCATGAGATCAGATTCTATTTTTTAAATGTATTTTTTTGTAGATTCATAGGAGAAAGGAAAGGAAGGCGTTTTTTACCTTGCTTATTGTGTTTCATTGTGTGAAAATAGCCGAAGAAATTATTGAATACAGTACTGATAAATGATAATAGAAAGTGAGCTTTTGTGATGATACCTTATTATATAGAGATAGCTCATGAAATCGCTAAAACTGCCCATGCTGGGCATGTAGATAAAGCAGAAATTGACTACATCAAACACCCTGAGGCAGTTGCTAGCTTTGTAAATACGGCCCAAGAGAAAGCTACTGCTTATTTGCATGATGTTCTGGAAGATACAGAGATAATTGCTAATGATCTGTTAAGTGCTGGTATACCTCATAATATAGTTGAGGCAGTGCAGGTACTGACAAAAGAGAAATACACACCTTATTTTGAATATCTGAGCAAAGTAAAAGAACATTCTCTTGCCTGTACTGTCAAACTTGCAGACTTAAAACATAATTCTGATCGCTCACGCCTTGGTAGGATAACAGATAAAGACTTAAAGCGATTGGAGAAGTACCGTAAAGCGATTCAATTTCTAGAGGAATAGAAGAAACAGCAACTTCTTTAGTAGCAATTTCCTAAAATACTAGTCGTTTGAAGAGGATACTTCCTACAAAATATTCAAGTCATATAGGAACAATTCTCTGGTTGTTGTAAAATAAAAAAATAAGAGACGATATTTTAAAGAAGCCTAGAATATTGTCTCTTATCATAAGCCTTAAAACATCAATTCAGGAATATGCAAATGATTTTTAAATAAGTTCCAAGTTTCATCTAGAATGGGTTTTGGTGATATGTAAATAATTGTTCCATCCTGACCTCTTGTTAAAATAACCCGATATGCATTGAGTTTAATTTGGAACGGATCTTCGACACCCCATTGATAATGCTGTCCCTTCCAAGTTCCATTCTGTAGATATAGATCATCATCCCAATGAACGAGCGTCATATCTAGTTTAAGTCCCTGTGTTTGAAATTCAGTTGAGCTATAGTTGAGTGTTCTACAATAGTATTTGGATTCGGGATAGTTAAAGTATTGAGCGATCTTACTAGGGCGTTCATATCGTTCATCTCTTGGTAGAATAGGGACTTCTTTTTGAAGATCAGCGCCACCAGCACAGACAACACCAACTGTTTTTGTATCATCCTGATAAAGCTGATGTAAAGTGAGTTTGGCTTTGTTTAAATCACGTGTAATAAAAAGTTGATAATGTTCTTTTGGTAGATTACTAATAAGCTCTTTTGTTTGTTCAAAATTAGCATCTAATAAGGAATTAATAATTTCATAGTATTTTAAAGCTGTATGAGCACGGAAAGATGAGTTTAAATGTAGCTGAGAATGAGTTCTATAATGTGCTGCATTTGTAAATAAAGAATTAGGATGTTTAGAGTGAACAGTCACGTTTTTTCCTGCGATTGCATGATTCCACAGGGTGAGGCCACCTTCTTCTCCAGAATAGATCTCCTGTCCGTCACCAATTAAGCCAATTGTTACACTCCACGGTTTATTGTTTGTTGTAATATGGTGGTTATGTTCCGTCCGATAGCAATTTTTAGACCGATCGTAATAGTAGTTTGACATATTATTACGTACCTCCTTTTAGTACATGCTATGCGGAGGGGAGGATTGGGTCATGCGGCAGTGGATTTAAGAGGAAAGGTGAATAGAGGTGAATAAGAAAACCGCCTATTACGGGCGGTCGCATTTTTATATAGTTCGATTTCTTTTTATTTTTGCCTTTATGTATTTTATATTTTTAATAGTCTTATGAATCATAATAGGTATTAGAATGATCATTATAATGCAATAGAATACATTCCAAGCGGTACTAATATACGTATCGTTTAGTCCTTTCATATTTAACCAGTAATCCACTGCCATCCCACCGAATAAAAGTGATAAACATAACGTGCTGGCCTCTTTTTCTTTATTCCCAAGAAACATAATGAAAAACAAGAAGAAGAGAGCGATAAGTATATTGATATTATCAAAAATCATCATAGCAAACACCACCTTTCAAATAAGAATACTGATGCTAATTATATTCCATTATACGCAGGAGATTCCCAGTATTCTTTAACGACTTTAGGTATATTTTTATAACCAAAGTGATCGAATGTGATTTTATCGAAGTCATTACGAGTTATTTGTATTTTCATAACCGGATCACTAGATTTATTGTCATATGTATCAGTCAGTTCATTCACTTTAATTAATATATTAGAATATAATTATAACAAATAAAAGGATATTATGGGAGTGTGAATTATTTTTTATGGACAAATTTGTAAGAAATAATGCGGGATAACAAAATTCTATACTTCGAATAGGTTTAATTTAGACCTCATATCTCTCCACATGGTTCTCGACCTCAGAAAAATCCCATAAAAATAACGCTCTATTCGTTGATAGAACGCCATTTCATTGTATCCGTATGACCCCGGGAGAGGATCAAATTCATGCCCTTCACCCATATGAAGGTGAAGGTTTAGTTTATTACTTATCTTCCTGCATTATAAAATTCCAAAAACGTTTTAATTCTTCACGCTTTTGGGATGGAGCAAGCTTTATATCATTTAGCCATTGATCTAGTTCTGAATCATTTCTTTTCCCTTCGGCATAAAAATCTCTCCCTAGAAGAAAATCAGTAGATACTTTAAAGTAATCTGCTATACGTATCAAGGTATTGTAATCAGGTTGACGTTCATTACGTTCATACATACCAATTGTACTTTCACTTAGTTGAAGCGATTGAGCAAGTTCTTTTTGCGTAATTCCTTTTTGTTTTCTTAAATCACGAATTATATTTCCAAACGTTTTCATTCTATCACCTGATAATATATTAACACAATGTGTGTTAATATATTAAAATTTTTAAAAATTGATAATTAAAATCTATTGACAACACATTTTGTGCGGTTTATATTTTAAATAACAACACGAAATGTGGTTTTAGGGGGGAATGTATGAATTATGAAAGAGTAGCTGAAAATTTAATTAATCTAAGAAATGGGAGATCTAGAGAAGAGGTGGCAAAAGCAGTGGGAATCAGTATTAGTACATTGCAGATGTATGAAAATGGCCAGAGAATCCCACGAGATAATATAAAAATAAAATTAGCGAATTTCTATGGTGTTACAGTTCAAACAATTTTTTTTGATTGCGAACAACACGAAGTGTGTTGAACGATATTAGATTTTTAAGTTTATGTAGCGATTTTGTAGAAAGGTAAGTTTAGAAAGTGTTTTAGGCAATTTTACATAAGAACATAATATTTTTATCATTATATATAAATTATAGGAGTGTATTTGCATGAACATGAAAATATTTGAAATGCGTGAAAAACGATTAGCGGAACTATTAGGTGCAAAAGTACTTTGGGAATTTATCAGTGCTGTAACAGAGGAAATTGAAAAGCAAGAATTAGAGTCTACACCAAGTTTACTAGAAGATCTATTCGTACATGTGAAAGAAACCATTCAAATTCAAAATATGAATCAACGCATAACAAAAGCCCCTGTAAAAACAGAGGCTGATGGTATAAATAAAGATACATTATTTATAGAAGCATATGTAGAATTAATCAATCATAAGTTTGTTATTTCTGAATTAGCTGTAGAGCTTTCATCTGTTCTAAAAGAATTAAATTGTTTTGTTCAATCATCTTTGCCACAGCTTCAAAGTGAGCTTGATTCTCAAGAACCTCAATCTGCTTCTCTTTAGGAAGTGATTGAAGTATTTCTTTTATTTCTTTACACTCGTATATGTTATTCTCCGAGTCTTCAATTAATTTATTACGACGATTGGTGTATTCAAGTGCACCTAAAGTCGCTAATGCGCGAGGATCTAATCCTAGAATTTCCATGTATTCCTCTCCTTTCCTCTACAATAATTCGATAGGGGGAAGGAGATTCCTTTAATGAATTAGTAGAGTCGTTATATAGCTATACAAATTGTTAATGATTAGTAGACATGTTACCTAGCAGGATATAATAGGATTAGACTTTAAAGAGCTTCTAAAAAGGATCAAAAGAAAGGGGAATCCAGTAATTCTCACTCTTTTTTCTTAAATGCTAAATATGACACGTTTGATTCCTTTTATCATGAATTTTAAATGGGATTCTATAAGGAAGATTAGATAGCTATAGGGTATGTAATATGAATAGATAAATGAAATGAAAGAGACTTGTAACCGTCAGTATTATAGGTATATTAAGGGGTTATTAGGCAATATGTTTTAAATTGTTTAAGAGTGGGAATCTATGTATTACTCGTTACTTAAGAAGTAAAAGCTTAGACATTAAAATAGGGAAAAGTATTTAAGTTACTGGTATAGATGAAATAATGGAGCGTATGAAATTAAAACATGATGAAACATGTTGAAATAAATAGAAGGGGATGTTTAGGTAGGTTAAGCAGAGAAATAAGGCATGCAGAGAAAGTGGCTATTGAATTCGAAGAAGTTAAAGTGTGAAAGGTGTCACTTATGTAAGAATATCTATTGCTAATTTACTCTATATAAAAAAGTAGCTGCACAAAAGTACAGCTAGACTTCTACACAAATTTATATGGCCTTGATAACGAATTGGGATTGAGGTATATATAGTAATTGAGCTGCTAAAGAAGTTGTTGTGTTAGCAAATGGGTATGTTTCCTTATAAGGAAAACTACTATACACTATTTCATTCATTTCCAAGGTCGTGAACAGTTTTTTTAGGATTTTTTGAGAAATTTTATTTGTACAAGCAGCAATAAAATCATAATCTTTTTTACTTATCTCTTGAATGGCATGTGAAAGAAGGGTAGTGACTATACCACTTCCCATCCAATCTGGATGACAAGCGCCCATATCTAGATAGACCAATTTTTCTTTATCTAAATGAGAAAACTCAATAGATTCTGTCTCTAATGTATCTAAAAGTTGAAAAATAGGTTTCATTTGCGGGCATAGTTCAATCGCTTTCTCTGTATCTATTAATGGCTGGGTTAATTTTTTTGTTAAAAGAACTCCAACAATTTGAAAATTTTCTATTGCTACAAATGACATTGCTTGAGATACAGCTTGCTTTATCATTTCTTCGCACATTTTGTGAAAAGGAGCAAAGGGAATTTGTAAACTGCTTACAAGAGGTTCGTTATTCACAAAAGAATGTGCAAGTAAATGTGCTGCATCTTTCACGTGGTGTGTATCAAGTAGCTCAATATTCATATGTTTTTCCTCTTTCCTGATATAGTGAATAGTAATTAAAAGGATTAAAAATTTTATTTAATTTAGTTAAGTTTAACTATTAAAGCGCTAACAAAAATGGTTATTAAACATATGAATAAATTTGTTTAGTGGCAATCGAAATATGTTCATAAAGAAATTCTACGATCTCATCTATACATTCAACAGTTGTATATGGAGAGATTGAAAAGAATTTTAATGTAGAAATCGGATTTCTATCATAACTGTTTATTACATCTACTACACAAGAACGAGTTGTATCACCAAAAAATACTTGATCGCGATTTTTTCCTAGGTAATTAAATAGTTCTATATTTAATCGGTTTGTATCCTCAATCTCTTCTTTTGTTGCAAGGCCTATTCGTTCTTTTTCCCAATTTTCTTGGCCATCTCCATTCATATAGAAACGGAAAGTTGTAATTGGTCCATATGTAAAATCATTAGTGATTGCGACTTGAGGTAGAGCCTCACGCAACTTCTCTCTAAATAATAGATTTACACGGACATAATTTGCTAATAATTTTTGATATCCTTCAATTCCGAAGGCTAATAGATTGATATACATGGGAATAGCGCTACCAGCCCGTGAACATTCTAAGGTATAGCCTGTATGATAACTACCATATGATCTATTACCAAGATAAGGTGTATCATCTTGTTCAATGTCCATCAGTTGTAAATCAGTATGATTTTTTACGATTAAAATACTTGAAGCATAAGGTGTTTGTCCTAATTTATGAAAATCAAAACATACACTGTCTGCAAGGGACATATATTGCATTTTATCTTGCACGTATTGTAAGGCATTTTTCACATTAGGTTCAAATGAGAGTGAATTTTCTTCAAAACTATAATTATTAAAGAAACTATAGAATCCGCCCATTGCAGAATCCGCATGGATATAAATAGGTTTTAATTTATATTTTTTTTGTATTGCTTCAGCGCTCTCTTTAATCTTTTTTATATCATCAATGGTAAATGTATCTGTTGACCCCATAGTAGCTAGAATATAAAGGGGGATACCGCCATTTTTAATAACTTGTATCATCTTAGCCTCTAAATCATCTATATCCATAGAACTTGTATAGGGATCTGTTTTCACTTTTATTAAGTGATTCGATCCTATGCCAGTTGCTTCAGCTGACTTTAATAAACTATAATGTGCATTTTCAGAAGCAAAGCAATAAACATTTTGTGGAGCACCATGTTCTTTTGCTAATGGGAATTGTTTAGAAATTGCTAAACGTAAGCTCGAAAATACACAACCTTGTCCACCCCATGTTGTATAGCCGCCGCTATTATGTGGGTTATAACCTATTAGTTTTGAAAGCATGGATACAACTTTTACTTCTGCTTCTGCTGCCCCTGGACCATATACATCCCAAACACCATTACCATTTAAAAGGGCCATGGTTAGTACACCTAATAGTGAAGGTATACTTGGTAGTGGTACAGCGTTAGACAAGTAATATTTATTTGGATAAGGATGTCCATTCATAAATTGGTTTAGCTCTTCTATAACCTCAGACATAGTGATTCCAGCTAGTGGTATATGACTTTGGTGAATTAAGCTATTATAGTATCCTTCTGATTTTTCCTCACATTTACCTAAAGTAGCTCGCTCTTCATTTTTTAATTGGTCAAGATTTTTAATTATTTTCTGCATAGATTCTAATAAAAGTTGTTGTTTTTCTTCATTTCCGTCAACGCTCGGAAATAGTTTTAAAATATCTTGCATGCAGTCACTTCTCCTTGTAAAAAACTGGTTTTTTATTTTACTTGGTTAAACATAAGGGTATAATGATTTGTAATTGCCCTTTTGAATCCTTAGAAATGAGGAGCTATTTAGAAAAAAATGTAATTCCATAGAAAATTATATGAACTATGGAATTTAAAGTAAAGAAAAATTTTTTGATTTATTTTTAAAAAAGTAATTGTGAGATAATGAAGTTTCTAAAAATATATCTGAATTAATTGTTTATTTATTTTATATGTTGTCCTAACATGTATTAAACTAGTGTAGTAGATATTTTAATATAATGTAGAACGTATTATAAGGTAGTTGAATAAAAGTGTTCAACTACCTTATAAACTGTAGATATTGTCGGAAAAAGAGAAAAAATAGGGTGGAAGTGTTAAAGATATGTTCTAGTGGAGAAGAAGTAGTAGTATGGATTTGGTAGTAAAATCAGCATAATTTTTTATAGAAGAATAATTATTCGATCAAAGTTTTTTAATGAATTCAATTTCATTATTTAATAATAATGGACGAGTTAAGTGTGAAGAATTTTCTTCAACCTGAGTAGGAGTTTTTGCACCAGGAATCGCAACTGAAACGGCTGGGTGGCTTAAAACATAACGTAAGGCGATTTGCGCTAGACTTCGATTTGATCGTACAAGTGAATCTAATTTCTCTACTTTGTTTAAGCTATCTTTAAACCACTGTTCTTTTGGCCAATCTTTTCTTAAATCATCGTCTGGAAATTGAGTTTCATGATTAAATTTCCCAGTTAAAATTCCCATCTTAAGTGGACCTCTTATCACAGCACCTAAATTATGTTTTTCAATATAAGGAAGGATGTCTTTTTCAGGTGCTTTATTTAAAATACTATAATCAAATTGTACAACATCTAAATCATCATTCTGATTAAAATGTTTAATATAATCTAAATCATTAGTAGAAACGCCAACTGCTCTCACTTTGCCAGATTTTTTTAAGGTTTGGAAAGCTTGTAGAAAAGCTTCTGTTTCTTCATGTTTATCCCACCAAATATGACAAAAGTACACATCTATATAATCCGTTTTAAGCCGCAGTAAACTAGCATCAATGATCTTTTTGGGATCTCCATAAACTGCTGGTTGACTTGGGTCATAATGATGACCAATTAATCTACCTTTTGTAGAAAGAATGATATCCTGCCTACGTTTATTTATGGCTTTCGCAACGAGTGTTTCACTATGACCTAGTCCATAAACATCAGCAGTGTCAATTAAATTAACTCCTAGGTCAATTGCTTTATTGATTGCATCAATGGATTCATTATCTTTTACTGCGCCCCATTCATCTCCACCAATCGCCCAAGAACCAAATCCTATCTCTGAAACTATTAATCCCGTGTTACCTAATAATCTATATTCCATTATGTACGGACTCCTCCTATTCAGTTTATATTATTAGAAATATATATAGTGACCTGTTGGAATATCCTTGAATTTATTTTCGGGATATAAATTAGAGTGTATATTTTAATAAATATATATGAGATTACTTTATAAAAAGTAATTAGAATTATTAGTGAAATGATTTTTTATGCTTGAATTGAATAAAAGTATGAACTTTTACGGTATAAATATGAATTTTATTCATCATTTTAATAACTATGCAATAAGCGAAATAAATGTTGAATTTAGTCGAAAAATATACATTTACAAATCGTAGAATATGTACATATAGTTGTAACTGTAAATATTATCCGTTTTAAAATATTTATAAAAGGAGAAATTCATATGAAAGAAATACAAAAGCAATATGATATTGTAGAAGAATTAGATGCAACAGTAGGGCAAGAAGCATTATGGATAGCTCATCAAATGGAATTAGAAAATGGAATGAACAATGAAGCTACCATAATAAAGCTAAAAGGAAATCTTCAAATAGATACTTTTAAGAAAGCGCTTACTTTAGTAGTGCAATCTCATCCGGCGCTACGTACACTATTTATTAAGAGGGACGAAAAAATCAAACAATTCATTCAAAAGAGTATAGATTTTGATATACCAATTAAGGATTTAACTGCTTTTAAAAACACAGAACAAAAATTTATTTTTAAAAAATTCTTAGACTCTATAGTGAATGAGAAATTTAATTTAGAAGAAGGGCCTTTGTTTAAATTCCACATCATTAAATTGTGTGAAGATGAATTTATTTTACATATGATTTTTCATCACATTATTTATGATGGATGTAGTTTAGGGATTTTTATCCAACAATTGTCTCATACGTATTGTGAATTACTTCAAGAAAATACGGGTTTAGTATTAGAATCTCCTTATAAGAGCCTTGTAGAATTTGAGGAAGGTTTTATTGACAGTGCAATATATAGAGAAGGATCATCCTATTGGAAAGATTGTTTACAAGGTGAATTACCTCCTACAGAGTTTCCTGCTACTATTAATAAAATGAATGAACCGATATATACGAATGAAAATATAAGTAAGAATATTGATGCCGATCTATTTTATCAAATACAATGTTTTGCTAAAAGAAATAACATAAGTGTCTATCGGGTTATGTTAAGTACCTATTGTGCCTTGCTTCATCAAATGACAAACGCTGAAGAAATTATTGTAGGTATTCCAATTAATACTAGACCACACACGGAAGAAGGGAATGCTTTTGGTTATTTTGTTAATACATTACCTATACGTATAACAATAGAAAAGGGGGATACATTTAAGGGGATACTTAACAAGGTGAATAAATCTGTTCATTTGGCTATTAAGTATAAACATAATCCATATTCACATATAGTAAAAGATTTAAATCTAAATAATAATACACATCATAATATGATATATTCAACAGCATTTAATACGGTAAGGATACCTCAATTGAAAATTCCAGATATTGAGGCCACAGTTTTAACAGATTGTAAAAGAGTAAATCCTTTTAACATGACCTGGAGAATAATGAGATATGAGGGGGAAACAGAGAATAAAATTGAGGTTGACTATAATTCAGCATTATATAAACCAGATAGTATAAATGATTTAGTTGAAAGATATATATATTTGTTACAAAAACTAATGAAGAATGTAAATGAGCCTATCCATTCATTGGATTTACTTTTAAAAAAGGATCATCGTTTATACAAAGATATAAACTCAAATACTCTTGCATATCCTAATTCAAAAACACTAGATCAATTAATCGGTCTACAAGCATTAAAATCGCCAAATCAAATAGCGATTTCAATGGGGGATAAATCGATTACCTATTATGACTTGCAGCAAAGGTCAAATCAAATAGCGAATTATTTACGTGAAAATGATATAAAAAAGGGACAGCGTGTAAGTATTACTATGGTGAGAGAGATCGATACAATTGTGTGGATTCTAGGCATACTAAAATCAGGTGGAGTTTATGTACCAATCGATCCAAAGTTTCCTGAAAAAAGAATAGAATATATATTAAAAGATAGCCAAAGTCAAATGATTATTACAAAGAAAGAATTCAGGGGATTAATTGAAAGTTTTGCGATTCATACAAATTATCTAGAGGATTTTCATTACACTAATTCTATAGAAAATATTGCGTCTACACATACCATAGAAGATGCAGCTTATATTATCTACACGTCAGGTTCAACAGGTTTACCAAAAGGAGTAGTTGTACCACATAGAGGAGTAATTAATTTATCATATTCATTAATGAATCAATTTAATTTAGACAAAAATGATGTGTTTTTACAATTTGCAACAATGATTTTTGATGCCTCCATTATGGAGATGTTTCCTATTTTGTTATGCGGAGGGAGAATGAATTTAATTTCTGAAATGGAAAAACGTTCTGCAGAAGAATTTATAAATGTAATTAACAAGAATGGTATTACATTTGTTCTTTTACCAACTGCATTTTTTAAATTAATAGCTGATATGCCAAAAGAAATGTTACTTACATTAAATTCTTTAAAATGTGTATTTGTGGGAGGGGAAACCCTACCTGCTGAATCAGTTCGTAAATGGCAAAGTAAATTGGGGTTACAGATTCCAGTTCTTAACGCATATGGTCCTACTGAAGTTACTGTATGTACAACCATTTATGAAGTAAATCATGAGATAAAAGAAGAAAGTTCTAATATCCCAATAGGTAAACCAATTGCTAATAGTAAAGTTTTCGTGGTCAGTCCGTTCAACACGTTATGTCCGTCAGGAGTAGTAGGTGAGTTATTCATTGGTGGTGATGGGGTTGCCAAAGGATATATAAATCAAAAGGAAAAAACAGAAGAGGCATTTATTTCTTTCGAAGAATCCTATAATCGCGATAAAAAAATGTATCGTACTGGGGATTTAGTACGTCTTTTACCAAGTGGGAACTTAGAATTTATCGGAAGGAAAGATAATCAAGTAAAACTACGTGGGTATCGAATTGAGCTTGATGAAATTGAAAGAGCATTATTTAAACACCCAGAGGTAAAAGATGCAGTAGTAGTAACTTATCAAAATGACAAAATCGCTAGCTTTTATTTATCAAAAGACAATACAGAGATAAAACAAGAGGACTTAAAAACATTCTTAAGTGAAAGTTTACCAGGTTTTATGACTCCAAATTATGTATTTCACCTTAAAACATTTCCATTATCACCAAGTGGTAAGATTGATAGAAAAAAATTAGAATTACAAATCCCATCTTTACTTGAAAATATGAAGAATCAATATGTACCACCAATAAGTGAAACAGAAAAAAGGTTGGTAAAAACATGGTCAGAGATTTTAAATTTAGGGAAATATAGAATCAGCAGAGATGATGACTTTTTTAAACTTGGGGGACATTCATTAATTGCTGTGCAAGTGTTAAATCAAATTCAAAAAGAGTTTCATTTGAAAATAGAAATTAGAGATATTTTTGAGCATACAACAATTGCTAGTCTATCTGCTTACATTGATAAATTAATGGAAGTAAATACGGATAGAGAAGAACATGATATGCAAGTATTAAAGGTTGCAGATAAGGAATGTTATAAGTTATCCAGTGCTCAAAAAAGAATCTGGTTTTTAAATAAGTATAACGCTATTAATAGAGTATATGATACACAACTACACATAAATATTGAGCCAAGTTTAAAAAAGAATATTTTACAAGACGCCATAAGATTTTTAGTTGAACGACACGAGATGCTACGAACAGTGTTTATTGAAAAAAACGGGGAGCCTAGACAGGTCATATTAAAATCAATATCTATTGACCTTATTCACGATGATATTGAACACATAACTAAAAAGGAACAACAAGAATATATACGTAGAACAATAAATCAAACGGATCATACACCATTTGATTTGGAAAATGGACCACTTTTCCGGATTAGAATTTTTAATCTTGATAAGAAAAGATCCTATTTATATATCAATTTACACCATATTATTACCGATGAGTGGAGTGTAAGGAATTTATTAGATGAATTAATGAAGGTATATAATGCCTTTGCTAATCGAAGAAATCCCGAGTTACCAACTATTCCTAATCGATATGTGGATTATGTTGAGTGGGAACAGAAGCAGCTAAAATTAGGCCGGTGGGATACAGAAAAATCTTATTGGATGACCGAGCTTGCAGCGCCTCTTCCCCTACTAAATCTTCCGTTAGATTTTAGTAGGGATCGTCAAAGTACAAATAAAGGTAAAGTCTTTGAAATGAAGTTAGATAATAAAATGAAAGAGTCTTTGAAACAAGTATGTGAACAAGAGAATGTGTCTATGTATATGCTATTTTTGGCAGCATATATACAATTGTTACACTATCTAACGGATCAAAAAGATATTATTGTAGGTACACCGGTTGCTGGAAGGAATTATCAGGAATTTGAACAAATACAAGGATTTTTTGTAAATACTTTAGCTATTAGAACACAATTAAATGATGTGAAAAATTTAAAACAACTAGTACAAGTCGTTAAAGAAAAATGTTTGAATTCTTTCCAAAACCAATCGTACCCATTTGATAAAGTAATTGAGCAAATAAATCCTGATAGAAGTTTTGGAAATAACCCTATCTTTTCTACAATGTTTAGCTATCAGAAAGATATTTTGCAACAGCATGATGCGTACAAGCTTCAATTGTTACCTAATAAACAAGATGTTAGTAAGTTTGACATTTCTTTAGCTGTTGAAGAAGGATCGGATTATGTAGAGATTTCATTTGAGTATAATATTAATCTTTTCAAGGAAGAGTCAATTAATAGGTTTACTCAAAATTTACTTAATATACTGGACGCATTTATTCATCAAAGAACAGTGGCATATGAGAATCTTTCATTCCTATCACTGGAAGAGGAATCTCTATATAGAAAGGTAAATCATACAGAAAGACCGTATCCTTATTTTCAAAATATACAGGAGCAATTCTATAAGCAAGTAGAAAGACAATCAAATAGGATTGCTATAGCGACTGAAACAGAGTCTTTAACATATAGACAATTAAATATGAATTCTAATCAAGTAGCTCAACATTTACTCGAAAAAGGTATAAAAACAGGTGACAAAGTAGCCATATTTTTAGATAGAAGTATCAATAGTATTGTCTCTATGATTGGAATATTAAAAGCTGGCGCTGCCTATATACCAATCGATGTAAAATACCCCGAGGATAGAATTAATTATATAGTAAGTGACAGCGAGGCATGTAGAATTATAACGAATTACAAATACAAAAATCATTTGAATTCAAGTAATTATAACGTTTCAATAATAGAGGATATATATCGTACGACAATAAATGATGATGTTAAAATTTTAAATAAACCAGATGACTTGGCATATGTAATTTATACTTCAGGGTCAACAGGCAAACCAAAAGGTACATTATTAACTCATAAAGGAGTATTAAATTTAGCTGAATGGAGAAATGAAGTATTTCATATTTCCCCAAATGATAAAGTAACACAGTTTTATTCCCATAGTTTTGATTCTTCTGTATCGGAAATTTTTTCTACCTTGTTAAATGGGGCGGAACTATATTTATTAAGTGATGAACAGCGCTATTCAACTGTAGCATATGCTCAAGCTATCCAAGAAATACAAGCAACTATTTCTGACGTGCCAACAGTATTTTTTAATGAATTATCGACTTCATTGACTAAATTGGATAGTGATAAGATACGTTCTTTAAGATTTATGATAATGGGAGGGGAAGCTGCATCCACAAATGCTATTAGGAGTTGGCAAAATACTTTTAAAAACCAAGTGCAACTGGTAAATGAGTATGGACCTACTGAAGCAACTGTTTCAGCGATGTATTATTTCATACCAGACTTAGAATGCGAAAATAATATTTTAGGTAGTATACCGATTGGTATTCCAATTTCTAATACAAAGGTTCATATTTTGAACTCATATATGCAACATTGTCCGGTAGGGGGCATGGGCGAATTATATATTGAGAGTTTAGGATTGGCCCAAGGGTATTGGAAACAGGAAGAGAAAACAAAACAGGCATTTATTTCAAATTCATTTTCAGAAGATAATAGTAAAAGGTTATACCGAACAGGTGATTTAGCAAAGTGGTTACCAAATGGAAATATAGAATTTATGGGAAGAAAAGATAAGCAGGTTAAGATTAGAGGGCATAGAATTGAATTAGGGGAAATAGAAGATGCCATATTACAATTTGAGGGGATAAGTCAGGCTGTGGTAACACAAACGAAAGATGGAATGCTATTGCAAGCTTACTATAAAACAGTGGACGGTATAGAAATAGAGAAAAATAAGTTAGCAATACATTTATCAAATGTATTGCCAGAATATATGATTCCTAAATATTACTCTCATGTGTTAGAAATACCAATAACGGCTAATGGGAAAATTGATTTCGAAAAACTGCCAGAAATACAGTTTGATAATGAGAAAAAGGATGATTGTATACTTAAGCCCCAAACTAAAGTGCAAAAAAACATTGCAAAAGTATGGTCTGAAGTTTTAAACATAAAATCTATTGGCTTAAAAGATGATTTCTTTAATTTAGGTGGGCATTCTTTAAAAGTTATGCCGGCATTAGTTAAATTAAAACCGTTATATCCTAACTTGAAAATTCAAGACTTCTTTAAGTATAGAACAATAGAAAAATTAGCCTCTCATATTGAAGAGATGGAAAATATGTCGTTAAAGAAAGAGAAAAATATTAATGTAGCATGTATTGAAAATGAAACGAAAACGAATCCGGTTTATAAAAGAACTAAATTAGAAGAATGTGAGTTAGATATGGTGAATTATCCAAAAGCAGTTTTCCTTACAGGAGCAACAGGATATTTAGGCGCACATATTTTAGAACAATTATTACAGTTGCCATCTACGACTATTTACTGTTTAGTAAGAAAAAATGAGAATCAAGTAATTAATGAAAAGTTAAAAGAAAGAATGAGATTTTATTTTGGTAAAGAAATTCTTCAAAAGTTGGAGGAGAGAGTAGAATTAATTGAAGGAGATTTATCTTTGATAAATCTAGGTCTTGATCCAAAGAAAGTGGATCATTTAAAGAGTAACGTAGAGTCAATAATACATTGTGGTGGAGAAGTTAGACACTATGGAGAACGTGAGCATTTTCAAAAGGTAAATGTTCAGTCTACAAAATACTTATTGGAATTAGCTAAGAATACAAATGCACGCTTTCATTATATATCGACTTTAAGTGTGGTAGGACAGGCTGAAAGCGATCCAAAAGAATTTAAATTCTTTGAGTCTAATTTTGATAGAGGACAAAATTTAGATAATGTGTACTTAGAAAGTAAGTTTCAAGGTGAAAAAATGGTCAGGGAGGCAATGGAAAAAGGAGTTCGTGCTACTATATACCGTGTGGGGAATTTAGTGGGTAACTCTAAAACGGGTAAATTTCAATTCAATATTAATGAAAACGCCTTTTATAGATTATTGAAAGGGATATGCTTATCTAACATAGCACCTGAAATCAATACGTATGTAGATTTAACGCCTGTGGACTATGGAAGTTTAGCCATTACTGAACTATCTTATAAGGCCAACACAGTAAATAAAACCATGCATATTTGTAATCCAACTCAGCTTAAATGGGACCAATTTATTAATTGTTTACAAGTTTTTGGATACGATATCATGTTAATGAAGCAAGAAAAGTATATAGAGAAGTTTTTTAATACTAATCTAACTACTGATGAACAGAAAGCTTTAGAGCTCATAATGCCTTTATTAGAATCTGTAGAAGAGCTATCAGTAGCTATACCATCTTGTTTGTATACGCAAGGATATTTGAAGAATGTACATTGCTTAGAACCAAATCAAGAGTATATCAATTTGTTATTAAATTATGCTATGAGTATCGAGTTTTTACCAACCATTAAAGAACCAATATTGTTATAGAATATACTATCGATTTAGAACAGATTGATCTATAAATATGAAGTTTTGAATGTTCGTTTACTTCCGCTTATTGTTTTGAAAATGAAGAAAATCAAAGAGGTTATCTTATTTTTATGAGAGGATGTCGAGGAGAAACGTAAGGAACTTGAAGCTTTACGGGAGAAGTATTAATCGTATAATAATGTAGCGAAGGAAGACGAAAATGGCTACCAGAAATGGTGGCCATTTTTACGTAGATTGATATTAATGCTCAGGATAAATTCTTCTACATGCCATGCGACCTAATTCTGGAGAAGAAGCAATCATTGCGGCAGAAGCCACGGCAGTCATCCCAGAACTTCCAACAGCAGCAGAGGCTCCAATGGTTGCAATAGTAATTAAATATATCAAAATAATTAAAACAAAAGAAATTGAGTTAATTAATCCCTTTTTATGGTAAAATTAATTTAAATGATATCTTCTGTAAATCTGATTATACGAAAATCGATACTTAATTTTATGCGGGGATGAGAGAGAGGGACAAAATGAAATTAGCAATTCAAACTAAAAATTTAACAAAGTCTTTTGCAAATCAATCCATTGTAAGGGATATAAACTTATCTGTTCCTGAAGGAAGTTTATATGCTTTTATTGGACCAAATGGTGCAGGAAAAACAACAACTATGCGAATGTTATTAGGATTAATTCCATTAGATAGAGGAACGATATTATTTAATAATAAAGATATAAAAGAATGGAAAGAAGAATTATTTGAAAATGTGGGTTGTTTTATTGATTCGCCTACCTATTATCCTAATTTAACAGCATATGAAAATTTAGCCTATGTACAAAAAATGATTAATAAACCTTTAGATGAAATAGATAGAGTATTAAAAACTACAGGAATATATAAAGCAAAAGATAAAAAAGTTAAAGATTTTTCTTTAGGAATGAAACAAAGGCTAGGTATTTCCTTTGCTATTCTTAATAACCCTAAAATACTAATTCTTGACGAGCCAACAAATGGATTAGATCCAGAGGGAGTACACGAGATAAGGCGTTTATTACTTCATTTGGTAAAAAATGAGGGGAAGACTATATTTATTTCTAGTCATAATTTAGCTGAAATTGAAATGATAGCAGATCACATAGCATTACTACATAAGGGTAGCTTACTCTATGAAGGGGAATTAGAAGGTATTATTACTTCTGGAGAATATATCATTCATATTAATAATACTGCTGCTACAGAAAGGATTTTAAGTAAAGAAGGTATACCTTATAGTATTGAAAAAGAAGGGGTATTCAAAATAATAATAGATCAAGATAGTGTTCCTAATTTAACCAGAATATTAATTAAAAATGATATAGATATTTTTGAAGTTAGCCCTAAAAAGCCAACATTAGAGGAAGTATTTTTATCTTTAACTAAACAAAAGGAGTTACTATAATAATGCAATTTATCTTTAAAAGTGTAAATAGTGAGATGAGGAAAATTGGTGGGAGAAAATTATTATTAATTTCTTTGTTTTTTTCATTATTATCAAGCTTTTTATGTATAAGTTATTTTATTTTTAACAAGAATCATCCTGACATGTTTCAATCTACAAATCTTATAGCAATTACAGTAAATTTTAATACACTAACGTTAAGTATTTTTTCTGCTTGTATGTGGTATTTTATCATTTCTTCGGAAAATAAATATGGTACTTGGGCCATTATTTATACACAGCCCATTTCGAAACTTAAATTATTGGTAACTAAAAATTTAATGTTTATACTGTTCTATTTGGTCTTTAATATTTTGAATTTTTTGGTTATGGGTATCTATACTTTTATAAATGGATATGAAATATCCATACTTTATTTTTTAAAAATGTTGATACTTTGTACGATTTTATCTCTAGCAATACCATATTCTCAATTGCTTTTTCATTTAATTATAAAAAAGGGAATTCTTGCGGCATCCTTGTCAGTTATTTGGCTTTTTTTCATTATAACATATGGATTATTCCCTTTAATATTTACAAAGACATTTCCAATCTTTTATTCATTGAATATAGTAAGTGACGTAGCGTTTAAAGAAACAATTATTTTATTATATCTTGCAATTTCTCCAATATATATTTTAGGAATTATGTTATTGTCTGTGAGTTTTAAATATTATACATATGAATAATAAAGGGTGAAACAAGTGGGTATTTTAGGTGAATATAAAAAAAGTCTTCATAATGGATTGTATATCCTGTTACTAGTATTTCTGTTGATTCCAATTAGTTTTCAAGTTTTACTAACTGTATCGTCTCAATTAAAAGATGGCGTTTTCATGCATATAGCGATTCTGAGCCTTTTTTGTAGGTTATTTTTACCTATTGCGATAGGTCTATTAGTGTCATTTTCTTTTGTAAACGAATTCAGAAGAAAAGGATATATGTCTGCTATTTATCACGGGATCACTTTAAAAACTATATTAAGTAATAAGTTTTTATTTTGCTTAATAATTACTTTTGGTTATTTACTATGTGCTTTAATCATAACGAGTATACCTATAGTATTAACGGTTGATAATCTCGGGACTGTTTATCAAAGTTTATGTTTTTCTATACTTTTTATGGTAATTAGCTCTTTAATTATTGTGAATCTACATTTTTTAATAAATATAATATTTTATAAAATCCCTTTACTTTCATTATTAGTAGGGGTTATAGGTGGACTTGGTAGCTTTTTTATCTCTCATACAAACTATTGGATACTATTCCCTTGGTCATATCCAATTAGGAGTCTTTATATTGATAGCATTGAAACAAAACAATTGTATATTATTCTCTTTGTATATCTATTATCATTACTAAGTTGTATATTGATGTTGTCTACTTTATATAATAAAAAATCAATGAGATGGAATTAAGGTTACAATGAGGAGTGTAGCATTAGTAATAATAAAACATGTTGTAGTTACTACAATATGGATCTCGATACGTTAAGCCAATTAATAAGACATGCGGATCAAATATTATTGAATTTGAAGAAGCTAAAGTATGATAGATGTCACTTATGGTCACTCGAATATCTATTACTAATTTACTCTATTTAAAAAAAGTAGCTGCACAAAAGCGCAGCTACTTTTTTTCATACAAACATTATTACGCAAATAAAAACCTTAACGTAAACTTGCGCTTAATGGTACTTGAGAATAAACTTTGAAATTACTACCATAAGTACCGTGTTGAGAAAATGAGGAAGAAATTGAGCTGTTCCAACTTTTGTAGGTAGATCCAGATGTATCTGCTCTTAGAAGTACGTTTGAAAAGCTAGCTTGGCTAAAAGAATTACTTCCAGTATCTTCAACGCCCTGAACCATTTTTACTGGTTCATATTGAGAAAACGTACCATATACAGGTTGATTTACATATTTAGGACTTCCATTTACATACATAGTAACCGTACCATTTCCGTTATTAACTAGTTTAAGGTTTACTCGATCACCATCTTTAATTGAGGTATCATACTGTGTGTTCCAATACTTACTGTTTTGACCTGATTCATTATATCCTGAATTAAGAAATACTTTATATCCACTTGATGTTTTTGAAATACCACCCTCAACTTTAGATGCTCCAATACCTAAATACCAATTCACATATCCATCCTTAACAACAACTGATTTTGGTAGATTTATATCAGCTGCAATCCCGGTATAGTTACTATTTGTAACACTTTTTACAGCACCTTCTGTAGCTGCAAAACTTGTATTTGCAAACATTGATAGAGCAATTAGAAGTGAACCAACTAGATATATCATTTTTCTCTTACTTTTCCTTAATACTTGTTTCATTTTAGGTCCCCCTTAATTTTTATTATTAAATTGCATGGAAAGTTGGCCAACTAACCACGACTTACAAATCAAAGATACATTAGGTTTCATTTAATGTATATATTTTCCTGTTATAAGTCATTGAAATGTCAAACAAATTGAATATTTCATATTTATCAATATAGGGGGAGTTGACAGAATAAAATAGTCCTTCTATTTGAATTTAGGAAGGTTTTGTAATTAATATTATTAAAATCTATAAACTGGTTGGGTATAATACGCAATACCATTCATTTGTGAGAGATAGAAATGGAATTAATGCAGGGGATTTTCAAAAGGGGATATCAGAAATTTTTAGAAATGGAATAACAACAAATGAAATAAATTAAAGGCTGTTGTAAAGGCATCTATGTATGAGAAGGTGGTAGGAATGAGAAGTAAACTTTGTAGTTACTTTGCCTTGGATGAAAGAAGATTTAATAATTGTTTAATAGGGTTCGTTTCCTAGTTAATACGTAGTTCCTGGGGGGAGGGGAGAATGCCTAAAATAGAGAATAGATTTGTTTTAACCAATCCTTTTCAAAATAAAAATAGTAACGCGAATAGTCCGAAACACATTTGTTTCGGACTAGGGATTCACAATTTCTCTCATTTTGATTAAACAATTTTGTGGATTAAAAGTTGAACATTTCGACTATTTAAGCGGGACAAATGATATTATGTTAATCAATAGATACTTCAACAGAGACACTCGGTATTGTGGGTGATGGTGTATCTCCACCATTAAAGGAAGAAGGTTGTGATACATGTAAACTAATCATGCTACATGCTAATGCACTTACTACTACCATACTTAATACAATTTTTTTAATTTTTTTCATTACTTTAACGCTCCTTTTCTCAAATGATTCTTATTGGCATTATTGCTAATGTAGAAATATTTGCTCGCCTTAACATGATTATCTGCCTGGTAAAATTGGAGTGCTAAAATCTCTGCATGTTCTTTTACACAATCCCACATGCCCTCTTTTTCAAAATAAGAAATTGCATCAGTAACTACTTTTTCTAGTTTAATTCTAGGCAGTTCTGTGATTAGTTCATTTAAAACTGCGAAACGGTGCTTATATTCCTCATTTCCGGATTCATTTGTATATTTCATGCCCTGTTCGATATATGATTTTGCTGTTTCAACGCCTTCTAATTTATAATATGCTCTTGCTAAGACAAATAATGCTTTAAAATGGTTCGGTATTTTATTTATAATTTCAGAACTCTGTCGGATCGCCAATGGATATAAATCTTGAATATTATATAACCAGCCCAAATTGTAACGTACTCTTAATAATAAATGTTCTTTATCATACTTCTTAAAAACATCAATAACCGTATTGAGACATTCTTCAGCTCTTTCAAACTCTCTTAGATCTATACAAGCTAAACCATATACATTGTCGCATAAAGCAATATTGATTTCATATCCTACATGATTCAGGTATATCTCTTTCGCTTTTACTACATGTTGAATCGCTTCAAATGGTTGATAAGACTGATAAAAGTAAGTTGAAATTCTATACTTAAACTCGGCTTTTTCTACTTCATCAGGTATATCAATTAAAAGTTCTTCCGCCTTTTCAAAATGTGTTCTCGCTTCAGTATAATTTGCTATAATTGTAGAGTGGATTGCCTTAAAGAAATGATAGTAGTAAGCTAAAAATGAAAATTCATCTTTGATATTAGGGAGCTCTTCTATTTTATTAAAAGAATCTTTAGTAATACTCATTCCATCTACCAAGACCTTATATCTAAAATTCAGTAGTGAATAATAGAATGATAAATATTGGTCTGTTTCTATTCCTTTTAAATTTTCTTGTACTTTTAGATATGTTTGTTTTGCTTCTTTTACATGATATGAACGGATTTCTTCATACCATTCATTTAATATTTTCATCAATTGCTCATTGCGTTTTTCTTGAACAGTCATAATATCCCCCTTTTCTCCGTATAGGCTTATTCTGATAATAACAGGAATTAGATACTTTAAATTTCACTATGAGTTTTTTTCATAAATATACAGAATATTCTGAATCAATCGAGTGTCCATACTTTATTTAATGCGACAAAATATAAGAAAGTATGAGTTTCGTCGATGGATTTTTTAGATGTTTAAACCGTTCCTACTGAATTTTTCTTTTAGGAGGTGGCGTAGAATTATGACAGAAACGGAGATGGTATACACCGCTAGTGTATTGAGAAATATATAGCGATATTAAACTTCAAGGGATTCCACGAAGATAAATAGAAGTATACCTATATCTATTTATAATGAAAAAGGGGCGTTGGTTAGTATGATAAGTTTTGGGATTAATTTACGCACTATCATTAGTTATACACAAGAGAGTAGGAATCGTAATAATATAAAGATTATAAGTCAGTTAGGAATAAAGTTGTTTGATATATACGGAGAACCGTTACCAGTATCAGATGTTAATCGAGAGTTAGTGACGGCTTTAAAACGTCAAGACATAAATAAGCAGCGATATATAATAAGTCATTTAGAAGGATAAAAAAACTGATATTATGGGGCGTTTCTTTACAGGAGGCGTTTTTATTTTGCGTAGAAATGAGGATGTAGCCTTTGCTTCAAATAGAAAAATGATAAAATACTGCAAAAATAGTAAAGGAGAAGGATGGCGAATGAAAGGAATCGTTATTTTAGGCAAGGAGAGGGGGACTTAATACTATTTGTTTGACAGAAAAAGATTCATTTACAGGAAAGCACCGACAAGTGAAGAAAAGAGGCATCATAATTCATTGTAGGTCGTTTTTTCTGGTTTGAAATATATTATTTGTGACAATTAAATCGTACATTGATATTGCAATTTTTATGTGGACAGGCATTACCTGACCACAATTGTCGTACTAAATGCGAGTACGTACCCGTATGTTGAACAAAACTTAACATGTACAGAGATAATAAGGTTGTTTAATTTACAATAAAGTCGTTTAAAACAAAATAAGGTTCTTTAAAAAACGCCAGTCATGTTATTCAACAATCGGGCCATATTTCTACATTGTGCATGTTTGATTGGTAACAGGGTGTAGTAGCAAAGATGACACTGGAATTTCCATTACCCCATACCGAAAAAAAGGGTATAGGTATACTTTCCTATACGAACAACATTACATATTAATAATTTAGAGGGTTTTAAAAATAAAGAGGTGGTTTTTAAATGTATAATGATTCAATATATTTTCCTTATATAAATTATGATCAATGCTTCGATCGTCAATTCCCTGGTCCTCAGATTCCAGGTATACCTGGAATGCCAAGTTTTCCGGGTGTACCAAGTTTTCCAGGACAGCAAAGTTCACAAGCTCCAACATCTCCTCCCCCATCATTTATTCCTCAACAATCAACTGCTTCACCATTTGCTGTTGATCCAGGAGCAATTTCATTATGTTTATTTCGAAATACTTATATATGGCTTAGTAATGGTGAACAGTTTTGGTATTTCCCAATTTTTGTAGGACCAAGGTCTGTTGCTGGTTTTAGATGGAACGGTAGGTTTTGGGTTATTTTTGGAATTGATACGAGAAGGATTATTTCATTTACATGTTTTTAAAAATTATAGAGTAACGATAGAGGTTTAATTATATAAACAAAAGAGGTATTTGAATGAAAAAATTTCAATCATTTGATGGTACAATAACTATGATTAACGATTTTGTAACAGGGTCAAACGAAGATATAGAATGTAATAAATTAATGTCCGTAGATAATGGTTATGGGAATCTAATAAAATTTGTAGTGAAACCAAATACGTATTTTATCGACTATGCAACGGTAGTAGTAGGAGATAAAGTAACTGGGTTTTACGATGCTAACGCTCCTGCTCTTCTCATTTTTCCACCACAATTTCAAGCGATTGTTATGGCAAAATATACACCGCATCAAAATGTAAAAGTAGACTATTTTAATGAACAGTTGGAGAGTAGTGATGGAAAATTAAAATTAAATATTTCTCCTTCTACTCAAATTTTATTAACAAATGGTCAATTCTTTACAGGTAATCTTGTAAATCGAAATTTAATAGCTATTTATAGTTTTACAACAATGAGTATACCAGCTCAAACTACACCATATAAAATCATTGTTTTGTGTCAAAAGTGATTTCTATTCTAAAGGGTCTCTCGGTTTATCAAACTACAATCCATTGTAGAATCAAAAATTTTAGCCATCTTATTGACCAGGATCATAGGCATGTCAAGAGACGTTTTGCTAAATCTGCAGGATTTCAAAATCTTCGTCATGCTTCACGTACGATAAAAGGTATCGAGACCATTCATGCCCTATATAAACAACGGCGAAGTCTTCAAAGAGACTCCGCCTTTTCAACGTACAATAGTATTCCTTTCTAAATATGAAGATAAAAGTATCATAAATACATCAATATCATGAAGATACAGGAACCTAATATGTAATATTGCATATTAATGAATTTATATGAGTATATATAACATGAAAATCACTATAACGAACATGCAGGTTTCCTTTTTTATTTGTTATTTTTATCAGTAAAGTAGACCACATATCAGCTTCAGATACTTGTTTTATGATACAAGTAATCAAACAAAAGGAGGGCCATACAACATAATTACACCATTATTAACAGGGCACTCTTTTAAGTACAGGAGATTATTAGCGGGTGGAGAAAATGTTGAAGATATACAGACAGATAAACATATTCCATATGAAAAAAATGAATTGCAGCAAACTCTAGAAAAGTACGATTCGAAGGAGTTTGAGTTATAAAAAGAAAATAGATAAATTGACAAGAGAAAAGCACTTTGTGTATATCACAGGTGTTTTTTATTTTCATTTTGATATAGGGCTTGAATTAAATTCCCATGTTTTTTTGCGGCCATCCAATACTACATATGTACATATTCATTATTGAAATTAGTAATAATAAAATGTATTATTGAAAAGCACTATTTATAATTCAAGTAATCAAGGCTATGTATCCATAATAATTTGAACATTCAGAAATTATAATATTATCAAAAAATGAGGTGAGGTTAATAGAAACAGTACATATTAAATGGTATGGATTGTATAGTTTAAATGATTTTTATAATAGAGAAGAAGCTTTTAAGAAGGGAATATTTGCAATCTCTAGAGTATATGCTAAGAATGAAACATTGATCTATATAGGAAAAACCAAAAGAAGCTTTATACAAAAGATAAGGGAACTTAATAAAGATTGGATTTTTGATGAAAGCGAATTAAAGATTACATTAGGAATAATAGAGTCTCCTAGTGGTGAAAGTTACTCTGAAAAAAAGGTAAAAGAGATAAAATCCCTTTTGATTTTACGACATACCCCAGTAGAAAACAACACATCTTTATTGTACCATAGAGGGCAGTTTAATTTGAAAATTATAAATAAGGGAAGAAGGGGCTTAATTGTTAAAAAGATTTCTACAGGAGATCTAATGTGGACGTAATTGGAATCACCTTTGAATAAAATGGAAGGTTTCTTACGAACAGATGCTTATCAATTTATAATGTATTAAAATATTTTTGAATAACATATGTCAGATGCTTGAAACAACACAAATTTTATTATGATATGAAATCTTGTATGGGAATTGTAATTCATTTCCATTGTTTAATGAAAATATTAAGAATTATAAGGATAATGCATAAAGATTAGAAGGGAAAATAAACTCGGAGGTTTAAAAAATGGGACAAGGAAGCAGGTTTCAAGAAAAACAACAAAATCGTCGTAAAAAAGTGATTTTTAATATTGCATTTACTTTGGTATTAGTGACAGTTGGTATAGTGACATACCAGTTGTTTTCCCCTTCTGATACATCAAAGAAAGCAATTGCTCAAGAAAAGAAAGCAACAAAGATAGGAGAGAAGAAACATAAAGAGAAAGAAGCAGCGCAGTTAGAAGAGAAGAAACGTGAAGTGAAAGAAGCAGCGCAGTTAGAAGAGAAGAAACGTGAAGTGAAAGAAGCAGCGCAGTTAGAAGAGAAACAAAAAGCAGAAAAATCGGTAAAAACGAGCGAAAATGAAAATAAAGAGGGAGAAAAAACGGTATCTCAAGAAAAGGGTTCTCAAACTAATCCTTCTTGGAAGCCAATTGGTACAGAGCAAGGAGCAAAACCTGCAATGAAATTTAAAGAAGGAACAGTAGATTGGAATGAGATGAAAAAAGCAATTTCTTATGCTGTTGATGTTCCAGAGGGTCAATTGATTTTTGATTTTATTGGAAATAATGGTGAAAATAAAGCCTACGGTAATGTACGAGATAAGCAAAGTAATAAAAAATATAAGGTTGATATTGATTGGGTAGAGAATCAGGGCTGGAAACCAGTATCTGTTCAAGTGGTAAAATAAATAAGCAAAATGTAAATGCTATCCTCTCTTGTTGTGAGCGACTAAGCTATTAAGTGATGATATAGAAGTTCATATAGTAGAGATTCCAAAGTTGATGCAGCAATGGCGCGAAGAGAAAGTCAATCCGGGGGAAGATTCGTTTGTTCGTTGGTTATTATTATTACCTGCGAATGAAGATGAACATCTCACACAAACATTGGAGGATATTGCCATGAACCGAGATCCGATTTTACAAAAAGCAATGAATAAATGGGAACGTCTGAGTCAAGATTCTTCTTTCCGTCAAGCATATGAAGCAAGAGAAAAGGCCTTAATGGATGAGGCAGTAAAATTTGCTCATGCAGAAAAACAAGGAATTAAAAAGGGAATCGAACAAGGGGTTGAGCAAGGAAAGATGCAACTCATTCGAGGCATGCATAAAAATGGTGTGTCTGTAGAAGACATTGCAAAGCTTACAGGATTACCAGAAATAGAAATACAGCGATTTTTGCAGAGCTAGTTCTTAGAGAAAGCATTTTATCCAATAAAATGCTTTCTCTAACTCTGCCTGAAAAGAAGATGAGATGTCTCAATCTTCTTTTTCTATTTTTAGGGGATACGGAAACATCACTATCAAGCTAATGAAAACGAAATAATCCAAGACTGAAAAAAATGGGAGTATCTCATTTTTTTTCGGTTTCTGACAGAAGACTCCTTCCTCAAAAATATAAAGGTGTGAAACACTAATTTTAGGTGGGAGATGAATATCAGTAGGCGTAAGCCTACGTTTTTTATATACTGTAGATATCCTATAAAAAGGTGAGGTGCACCCTATGTTAGTAAGTAAAGCATATAAATTTCATATCTATCTAAATAAGAATCAAGAAATATTAATTGCTAAAACCATTGGTTGCAATCGCTTTGTATTCAAAACATGAAATTAATTAGCTAAATTCTTCTCTAAATAAAAGACCACTGATTTTTTAAGGGTGACAACACTGCATACAACTGAATATTAAATTAGCAAAACATTGTTGGAAAAAAAGATAAAAAGAGAAGGCACTCAAAATAAGGATACACTGTTTTGCTAATAGATTAGCGCTGAACTAGGATGACGGTGGTCATGCATAGCGTCCCATCCCATATAGCAGTGGTGGTTCTTTATATTTTATAATTAAGAAATAACGATATGAATATTTGCATTTGATTTAATACTTAGTTTTTTAAATAATAAAAATATAGAGATGAAAAATTATGCTAATACAAGGTAATATTTTACCTTTTTAACGAATTCCTCGAAAGAATTCTCCTTCCTCAAGCGCATGAAGGGCGTAGCCCAGCGGTAGGTGGGAGATGAATTTCGGTTTGGCGTAGCCAAAAGGATTTGCTTTTTATTTTGCCTCTGATATAATCAGTCTTATAAAGTTCGAAGGTTGGTATATAAATGAAATTAGACAGCAATAACCATTCAGTATTCTTGTTGTATTACCATCTTGTGTTGGTCGTAAAATTCAGAAGAAATGTGTTTGATGATGATATGTCAAACTATGCAAAAGACATGTTTGTCAGGTTATCCGAGAATTACAACATAACACTGGTAGAGTGGAATCATGATGTAGACCATGTTCATATTTTGTTCAAGGCACATCCGAATACAGAAATGACAAAATTCATCAATGCTTATAAGAGTGCAAGTTCTCGACTAATCAAGAGAGACTTTCCACAAGTGAAAACGAAACTTTGGAAAGAGATGTTTTGGTCAAGAAGTTTTTGCTTACTAACTACTGGTGGTTCGCCAATAGATGTAGTAAAGAAATATATTGAAAATCAAGATGAAAAGTGAGGTGAAATGATATGACAAAGCATAATAAAGCATATAAATTCCGTTTGTATCCAACAGAAGAACAAGCATATCTTATGCGTA
>NZ_JAKUGJ010000031.1:0-35522 GCF_022663915.1 Bacillus cereus group sp. BfR-BA-01331 | reverse complement strand
AAAATACGTTATTCTTTCTGTAGAATTATAGGAAAGGATGGCGTTTTTTTCATTCTAGGGGGCATTTCTTTTTATTAGCTTGATAGCGATGGGGTAGCACCACATGCCCATCAACTTAAGAATTTTATAACGCCCCAAAAACAAAAAAAATGTACATTTTCACCTAAAGATGCCAATTTTCTCGTTTTAAAGTATTTGTTTTTTTGGGGGTTGATGGGCATGGGGGATAACGACGATTCGTTCTTTTTCGGACCACTTGTAAAAAACTTTGAAATGTATGATAAAACAATGACTTTAAGGTAATTAAATTTGAAGTTTTCAAGAAGATTTTCTTTAAATGTATTCCGTCCACTTATTTTCCGGCAATATTTACAGGTGTTCAGTAAACAAATTTTGTTAAATTCATTCCAAAAGTTAACGGAACTCTAATTCTGTTACTTAAAATAATGAGTGGCCCAAAAAATAGTAATCGTTGCCGTGCCCGAATACGGAAAAATGATTATATATTGAGTACCATCTACACAATATTTTCCTTTCGGGCCCTTTTTATTGCTTCTTCGCGGTTGTTGACGCTGAGCTTCGAGTAGAGAGTCGAGCAATAATTGCGGATCGTTCCCTCCGATAAAAATAATTTGGCGGCGATAGACTTATAACGCAGTCCACCTGACAGATGCTCCAGAATCTCCATTTCACGTTTCGTAAGCCCGTACGGGAAGTTTTCCTGACTTGAACCGATCTTCTCCAATTGCTCGCGTTGACTTTTCATCTCTTCGAAAATTCGCGTAGCGACCGATTGATCGATCCAGATTCCTCCGTTATAAATTAGTTTCAAGGCTTCCTTCATCTCTCGCGGATGAATCGACTTCAGCATGTAGCCCTCCGCCCCGTGCTCCAATGCAGTTGCTGCCTGCAAGGAATCCTCAAACGTTGTCATGAACACAACCTTCATATCAGGCCATCGTTGTTTCATCTCAAGTAAAGTTTCAATCCCGCTCATTCCCTGCATACTAATATCCATTAGCACGATATCCGGTTGGGACCGCTCACAATGTTCTAATGCTTCGCCACCGTCACTGGCTGTACCAACTACGTTAAAATCAGTATGCTGATCCAAAATTTGCTTCAAACTGTCGGTAATGATCACCTGGTCGTTAACGAGCAGCAGGCGGATTGTATCATGTGCAGGCTCTGTCTGCAACGGAATATTACATATGACGAAAGTTCCTTGTTCTGGCTCGGAATGCACGGACACCGTGCCGTGAAATAGCTTAAGTCGTTCCTTCATCCCATTAAGTTCAAATCCAAATTGGATTTCTTCCATTCCGATGCCGTTATCTTCGATCTGTAACCTGAGCTGCTGACTCTCGAAATACAACTGAACGGATATCAAGCTCGCCGAACCGTGCCGAACCGCGTTGTTCAGAGACTCTTGAAGGCAACGATATAGACAAAAGTTTATTTTTTGCATAACGAGAGTCTCGCTGCCGATCACACGGAATTTGACCATTATACCTGTTGACTTCATAAAATCTTCGGTAAATTGCCGTAGAGATTCACTTAACGAATGGTTCAATGGAGTATGAGAGAGCTGATGCAGATGTTTTCGGATATCAACCAGACTGTGTTGGGCGATTCCGACAAGCGAATCGATCCTCTCTATCTGTGAATTCGGTACGGACGATCGCAGCGATTCGACGCCGACGATGAGTGAGGTAAGCGTATGGCCAATCGTGTCATGCAGCTCATGTGACAGCCGGCTGCGCTCCTCCATCAGCGTAAGTTCCTCAATCCGCTCAATATGCTGCTCCAACAATAGCTTTTGCTCATGAATAATTAGGGCTTGCTTATGGGACTGAATTAGTATATTAAACGTGAAGCCGATGGCGAATCCAAAACCGTTGCTAACGATAAATTCATACGGGAGACGACCAGCGATCCAACCGTTCAATGCCGGCAATATGATTCCACAGAGGATACCTGTCCATACATAGGTTCTTCGATTGCTGGCCAAGCCGATATTCATCACAAGTAAAACGAAAGACCAAAGTAAATCCGGTGCTGTATAGGCTAAATAAAGATGAAAAACCCCCGCTGCCATGACGTCGACTGCAAGATACCAATCTGCATTTCTACACCAGGCGATTAATGGAACGAGATAAACGACGAAAGCAAAAGAAAATAAGACCCAAAAAGACGCATCGATTAATGACGGTTTGATAAAACTAGCGCTTATGATAATGACCATCCAAAGCGTTCGTATGGCCACAAATATCCAATCATACCAGAACCATTTTTTTATTATAGAGAACACGGATTATGCACACCTACTTGTAGTTTTTAAAATAAATTCTGAATAAATCAAACCTATCATGCACCATAAACTTCTGATCCGTCAAGCGAAAGAGAGGGTAAACAGTTAGAATTTACTGTAACAAGCACGTCACATGAGATATTTGACAGTTTGTCATATGGTATATGTGACAAGTCCAATTTCGAGTGTCAACAAAAGTTTGGCGGTTTCATCACTATCCGATTTAACAATTTTGGGGATAAGGTGAGGATGTAAAGCAACACAACATTCCAAAATAATAGGAGCGATACGTTATGAAATTACTCAAGATTCAAAAAGGAGCTGTACTTGCATTAACAGCTATATCGGCGAGTACACTGGTATTTTCTGCTTATGGGTCTGTAAACCCGGTACAGACTGAAGGCGCGGTACAAGTGGAGACAGAGAAGGAAAAGAAAAGCAAGCATCGGGATGAAGTCAAACACGTCATTGATGAGGTGGTAACCATCAAAGGAGTCCCAAGTGTCATAGCTGGCGGGTTACAGAACGGGAAACGCTGGTCTTACGCTACAGGTACAGCCAGTTATGAAGTACCAAACCCGGTGGAGTCCAATTTTTCATTCCGTATTGGAAGTATTTCAAAGACTTTCACAGCGTCCGTTGTATTACAGTTGGCTGACGAGAAAAAATTGAATCTGGATGATTCGGTTGAAAAATGGCTGCCAGGTGTCATAAAAGGTGAAGGGTATGATGGCAACAAAATTACGATCCATCAGTTATTGAATCATACAAGTGGGCTTGCTAGCTATACAGATTTGGATTTCCGAGATATTACTTTGCCTCAAAATCCATACCGTTACTATTCCGTCGATGAGCTTATCGACCTTGGACTTTCAAAGCCACCTGTATTTGCACCAGGGAAGGGCTGGAATTATTCCAATATGAATACTGTACTAGCCGGTCAAATTATTCAAAAGGTAACAGGAGAAACGTATGCGGAGCAGATCAGGAAACGGTTTATCATACCGCTTGGAATGAAAGGGACATTTGTGATGGGAAATAGTCACGAAATTCCGGGTAAGCATGCCACAGGATATAATATGGATAGATCGGGTCATTTGTATGATTTAACAGAAATGAATCAATCATGGGCAAATGCGGCGGGAGATATAGTCTCAACAGTTAATGATTTGACTACCTTCTTCAGTGCGTTGTTGGGCGGGAAGCTTCTGACTCAAGAGATGATGGACCAGATGCACACAACAGTAGATGGACCTTTTGGTAAAGTCGGACTAGGGATTTATGAATTTAAAACAGCGGACGGGCAATCTTACTGGGGGCATGCCGGAGGTACTTTCGGGTATGAATCGAGAGCCGTCGGATCTCTAGACGGGAAGCATATTCTGGTAACGTGCATCAACTCGGTAGGTCCACAAGTAGCGCCAGCTCACGATAAAATAATCAATAAGGAATTTAGCCATTACGCAAGTCTAAACAGACAGTGAATTATATATGTTTGACCTGCTTGGAAAACGAAAACATACCGATTTATACATGGTTACGAGTGCCGGATTATATCTATCACTCCTCATGGGATTTATACACAAAAGGACCGTCAAGATGTTTTCCTAGCGGTTTTTCTTATGAGATGGATGTATATTGTATTCATAGAAGTTAACATAAAGTCCTATTATGGGTAGAAAGAAAAAGGCGGATCCCTACTCTCACAAGGGAACCTCCTTTTTTTGTTCTACGGATCTATGCATTTTTTTATACATTCCTATCCTGGCGCGGTTTTAGGGTTCTTGTTTGTTACTGGATTAGCCGAAAAACTGTATAAAACCTTGCATGCTCTTAGCATGGTTTTTTTCCGAAATGCTGGCGGTACCCCATCGTCATCAAGCTAAGGTTTTGAAGTACCCCCAAAACCAAAATTCACTTTCTCTACAGGTAGTTACTTTGAGAAGTCAGCTCATTTTTTTCGTTTTGGGGGCGTTTATTTTTCTTAAGTTGATGGGGATGGGTGGAACCCTTTCCTTGTTTAGGCCGGATATCCGCCTGTTGGCGGTGGCCAAGCGCTAAATAATCTGCGAATCAGCACAATTTCTCCTAAATGGTAGGAGTTGTGAGATGCAATATTGCGTAGCACACCGCCCGGGGTTTCACCAGGCCATTCCTCCAATGTTTTGTCCAATTGAACAGTTTGGGCAATCGTGCATGCTTGTTCAATCCCCTAAAGAAAATACTGAATAATCTGTTTCCGTTTGAATAGGTTTTGCTTTTCCATACTAATCACGTCCTTTTTTAGAATACTAGTATCAGTATGTCCAAGTTTCAGAGATTAGTTACATAAGTCATATAGTTTTTGCACCAGAACCATAAAAGTAAGTCTATGACCTATTTTTACACATATCTCGGCTGTTCACTATAAGAGGCCAAGTAAATAGAAGACAAAAAAGCGACCAATTTCAATTAGTTGCTTTTTTGTCTGTATTGTTCCAACCTTCAAACGATAAATACTAGGAGTTACAATCTGTCCAAATATCAAAACCTTTATAATTGTTAACTGAAAAATTTGAATGATATCATTTTTTTATTATTAGCTTAATAGAGATGTGGTGGTATTCCTATTAAATGATTTTAACAGCAGAACTGGATTTGAAATATATTTACCTGAAAAATCAGATAAATAATTATAAATAGAAAGAACATTTAATTATAGATATAGTTTTTCAGTGAGTGAAATATAATTTGTGTTATCAAATATTTACATAGGAGGCAATTATATGAATTAAAATCCCCGCTTAAGTTTTATTAAAAAATAAAATAATAGTTTTTATTCTAGTTGTTATAGAAAGGACGAAGAGAATGTCAATAGTTCAGCGTTATACAACGACTACAAATGGTGCGATGACGTTTACAGGTAATACGCTAGGATTTGGTTCGAATAATCCTAGCTATAATGACATTGGAGCATTCATTACGTTGGATCTTACCCAACAAGTCCCAAGTTATCCAATAGGTAGTACATTGAATTGGAAATTGAATGCTTCTCAAGCAGTTCTGAAATTTCCTGTAGCTAGTGAAGTGCTGTATGCAGAGTTGATTTGGGGAGGTACCTCAAAATTTAATGCAGTGGATGTTACAGGAGATATTAACGTTCCCATTTCCTTAACTAACCCACAAGGTTCAATACAAACAATATCTCCTGATGCGACAACGGCCCAAGTAGTAGTGCATGAAAATCACACATTTTATATTCGTACAGCTGATGTTACTAAACTAATAAAGGCGAGTGGGGCAGGTTCTTATACTGTAAGTGGGGTACCAGCCACAATCCAACGGCCAAGTAAAAGTAATGCAGCAGGATGGACACTTGCTGTTATATATAAAAATCCTTCTTTACCTTCACGAAATATGAACTTATATGTTGGTGTGGCATCTGTTGAAAGAGGGAATGTAGTGGATCAAAAAATTAAAGGTTTTGGGACACCTGAATCCAAGCCGTTTCAGGCAAGAGCTTTATTGACTGCTATCGAAGGCGATAGTTTCATTTCTAAGGACCAATTTTTATTTGGTCCATCCCCAGGCCAATTACAAGCCATTTTTGGACCGAATAACTTAGTGGATAACTTTTTCGCTTCACAGATTAATGATGATGGTGGAAATTTAGATACTAGTGGGACAGCGGGAAATAGTAATGTAACCCCAGGGCAAAAACAGTCTACACAGCGCTATGGCTGGGATATTACGAATGTGGATATTTCAAACGCCATGGAAATCTCACAAACTGAAGCGATTGCTCGGTTCAAAACAGATATGGACGGATTCATCCTTTCTGGATTAGGGATTCAAATTGATGTGAATAGTCCGGAGCTCAAGATAGACAAACAAGTGGATAAAGATATAGCAATAGTCGGAGATGAGTTAACTTACACAATTTTAGTAGAAAATAGTGGACTAGTAGAAGCTCAGAATTCCATTTTTAAAGATATTCTTCCAGATGAGTTAGAATTTGTGCAGAACAGCTTAACTATCGATGGGCAAGCCAAACCCGGAGAAAATCCAGCTAAAGGAGTCAATATCGGATTTGTAAGCATAGAAGGGCCAGTCGAGATCATATTTAAAGTGAAAGTGATTGCAGTCCCTACAGATGGAAAGGTGACTAATACGGGTAAGCTGGATTACGAGTTCCAAAGTGCAGCGGGTTTACCTCTCACATCAGGATCTAGTAGCTCAAATGAAGTAAATACTATCATTAAGCATGTACAAGTCGATCTCGTGAAAAGTGAAGATCGTTCGGTTTACGATAAAAAGGGAGATATTATCACCTACACGCTCGATATTACCAATAATGGAGATACTTCAGTAAATGCAATTTCTATTAAAGATGTCATACCTACAGGAACGGTACTCGTTCCAGGGAGTTTAAAAGTAAATGGTGCACCGGTGCTTGATGATTTAACAACAGGAATTCCTCTTGGTACATTAATTCCTGGCCAAACAGCTGTGATTACATTTCAAGTAGCGTTACAGAGTCCGTTGCCAGTGAAAGTAGATAACCAAGCAGAGGCAATTTATCAATTTCAGCTGAAACCAGGTAGCAATGTGCGTGAGGAAATAGTAACAAGTAACCTAATTACGGCGTGGTTGGAGACCGATTGTCAAAAAGCACAAAATCAGATTTTTGAATCAGTAGCACAACAAGAGCTCGGTTTGATGAAAATCCTTCAAGCAGAAAGTGTAAAAGTACAAGAAGCGGTAAAGGCATTTGAAGAAGAACGAATCTCTGCCCAAGAACTTGCTAGGATTAATCAGAGTGTCGAAAAAGTAGTCCAAAAAGCTACACAGTTGGAGAAATTATTAAAAGATAAATTAGAAATTGCTAAGCAGATTTGTTGTTAGTAGATTAATGAGAAAGAAGCACAAGAATTTATAGCTTTATTTAGATTGAAAAGGGGGAAGAATATGCCATTTATTCATCGTTTCACCCAAACAACCAATGGTGCGATTACATTTACAGGAAATACATTAGGTTATGCAGATGGAAGTACAGATATTGGGGCTTTTTTGACAACAGATAGTTCTAAACAAGTGTCAGGCTATCCAGCTGGAAGTACAATGAACTGGCAAGAAAATTCCTCTTTGGCTATGCTGAGAATCCCTGCAGACAGTGAAATATTGTATGCCGAGTTGATCTGGGGTGGATCGACTAAAGATCAATATACTGATGTTCGTTCAGCTATCAATACTTCGATTACTTTTACTACCCCAGCTGCTACTGTATCCATCGCACCAGATGCCTTCACTGCACGAGAAGAGTCCGTCTTTGGCGGTCAAGTTTTCTATGTTCGCTCTGCGAATGTAACTGAATTTGTACAAAAAGGTGGAGCTGGAACTTATATAGTAGGTGGTATTCCCGGAACGGTAAGAGATTGTACTTTTTTTCTAGCTTCTACCAATACAGTGGGATGGACGTTGGCTGTCGCTTATAAACATCCATTACTTAAAATTCGAAATATGAATATTTATGTTGGGTCTCAAGTGATTTCTATGTCTAATCCTCCAGTGGATGAGTTGATTTATAATTTTAAAACCCCAGAAGGTGGGGATATCCAGGGACGTGTCATGCTTACGGCACTGGAAGGAAACTCTAATCTTCCTGGCGATCGCTTTGAATTTGGTCCCAATCGTTCGTCGCTTTCGGTGATATCTGGTCCGAATAATCCTGGAAATAATTTTTTTGCGTCGCAGATTAACGATGATCTAGGAAATTTAGATACTAGTGGAACTGCTGGAACGCTCAATAAGCCTCTTGGATCAGACGGATTTGGCGTACGATCGGGTTGGGATATCACGAATGTAGATATTTCTCACACGTTGCATCATAGTCAAACCGAGGCAATCGCCCGTATTGCGACGGCGCAAGATACCTATTTGGTGAGTGGATATGGAGTACAGATTGACGCCAATAGCCCAATCGTAAAAATGAATAAGTCGGGGGATAAAAAACAAGCTGTAGTAGGTGAAATAGTAACTTACACTTTGGAAGTAAAAAATGATGGCTATGTAGATGCGACTAATGTGATTCTTCAGGACTACTTAGATCCAGAACTTGAATATTTACCAGATAGTTTACGAATCAGAGGTGCGGCATGGCCAGGACAAGATATTGCTAAGGGTGTGAACATTGGTACTTTGGCTGTAGGAGAAACAGTCCTCATCACGTATCAAGCGAAAATCATGAAAGAGCCTGATGATAAAGTGGTGCATAATCAAGCATCGATGATCTTTGATTTTCAGAGTAGACCAGATTTACCTATTTCGACAGCGACGAGTATTAGTAACAAACCTGGGATTGAAGTGATTGAGCCACCTACCTGTGAAGAAGGGAAAAATCAGATTATCCAAACGATTGCTGAGGCGGAACAAAGCATTGCTAGGATTATGCGGGCAGAAGCAGAAAAAATTGAAGTAGCTGCTCGTGCGTTTGGAGATAAGAAAATAGGAGTCCAAGATCTCATCGCTGTCAATGAAAGTGTGGAGGATATGTTAGACAGCCTAATCGTACTAGAATCAGTGCTTAAAGATAAACTCGCTGTTACCCAAGAAATTTGTGATTTTTGCTCATAACATCCATATATAATTTGATTCGATGATGGAAAGGGTGATGAAATATGTCTCAAAGTCGGGGGTATGTAAATATGAAAACTGAGGCGAATAGATTAATGGAGGATAGTCTGAAGATGGAAATAAATAAAAAAGTAAACAAAAATGAGGCAAAAGTAAAAGATATTTTGACTTATACCGTTCTTGTAACAAATATGGATCCGGTTGACGCACAAAACACTATCTTGAAAGATATCCTTCCAAAAGAGTTGAAGTTTGTTCCAGGTAGTGTTTTTGTGGATGGTGTGCCTCAACCTTGTGTGAGTGTAAATAATGGGATTAAGCTAGGAATGGTAGGAACAGGAGAACTGATTGAAGTGACATTTCAAGCGAAAGTAATCAATATTCCTCCAGATGAGCTAGTGAAAAATAAAGCCACCTTAAATTATGAATTTGAAAGTGCTTCTGGAACGCCTATCAAAAAAGGAGAAGCGGCCAGTAATATAACAGAGACAAAAGTGATTGTGCGTCCTCCTACTAACTGTGAGAACAATCAAAGTACCATTGAATTTTCAATTAAACAGGAAGAGAAGGCCATTCAGGAGTTACTGGATGCAGAAGCAGAAAAAATAAAGACGGCAAATCAAGCCTTTAATAGTGGCAGGATTACAAAAAATGAACAGAATTTGATTATTCAGAGTGAAAATAGTGTTTCTCAAACATTATCTACATTGAAACAAGAACTACAGAACAAGAGAAATACGATTCAGGATTTATGTAGTGGTTGTAAGTAGAGAAGAAGAGGATGTCTTACTTTCCCTCAGATGCTTTTGAAAAATAGGGAATCTGATTCATCACTAATAAGGTATGAATTACAGAAAAGAAAGGGAGAGGCACATGTCTAATTTTCCGAAAGTGAGTATAGAAAAGGAAGTAGACAAAATTGATGCGGTGGTAGGAGATATTCTAACATATACGTTTACCATTTCCAATGATAGTCTAATTGATGTTACTAATTGTCATTTTAAGGATTTTCTATCAGAAGAGGTGCAGTTTGTCCCGAATAGTGTGGAAATTGACGGTGAATCAAAACCTGGTGAAGATCCAACGAAAACGATTGTACTTGATAGACTATCCATTGAAGGGCCTATCATCATTACATTTAAAGTTGAAGTGATTAAACCTCATTCTAGTGGAGTGATTAGGAATAAAGCTTACATGGGTTCTCAGTATTCAGGTGGTTATGTAGATGCGGTCAGTAACGAAGTACAAACCAATGTGCCAGCAGGACGAACAACCTGTGAATGGTCACGTGACTTAATCATTCATTCCATCGCACAAGAGGAAAAAGGCCTAGCCACGATTCTTTACATGGAAGGCGAAAAGATTCAAGCAGCAATTAATTCATTTCGAGGTGGCCAGATTAAAGTGACGGATTTGCTAGCAATTAACAAGAGTGCAAAGAAAGCAGTTCAGCAAATTGCTAATCTGGAAAAAGAGTTGAAGAAAAAGTTAGATCAAGTTAAAGACCTATGTTGTGGTTGTAAGTAGGGATAGGAATAGATAAATAGAGAAAGGGTGAGAATCATGGCGTTTATTCAGCGATATTCAACCACGACTAACGGAGCGGTTACTTTTACTGGCAACACACTGGGTCTAAGTAATACCAATATCAGTTATACAGATATTGGTGCATTTATCACATTAGATTTGTCTAAGCAGGTACCAGGATATCCTGCAGGTACCACACTGGATTGGAAAGAAAATGCTTCTGCTGCACAGCTTCGCTTACCAACGGGAAGCATAGTATTATATGCAGAGTTAATTTGGGGTGGATCAACAAAAACGAGTACCGAGGATGTGACGAGTGAAATAGATCGGGCCATAACGTTAATCTCGCCAAAAGGGAGTACCCTCATTACGCCAGATCCGACTACGAGTCAGCAAGTAGCTCAGGCGAACCAAATATTTTATGTTCGCTCTGCCAATGTTACTAGTTTTATAGATGCAGGTGGGGCTGGTAATTATACTGTCAGTGGTGTACCAGCGACAGTACAAAGATATAAAGGGAACAACGTGGGGGGATGGACTTTATCTGTGGTTTATAAAGATCCTACACTGCCTCTTCGAAATATGAACATTCATGTCGGAACAGCATCGATTGAGAAAACGGGATCAGTAAGCCAGAAAATTTCTGGCTTCTCTACGCCTGAACTTGGTGATGTCAAAGCAAGATTGTTGCTAACCGCAATGGAAGGAGATTCAAAGATTCCAGGAGATCAGTTACTTTTTGGAAAAGATGCTTCTTCTTTAAAGCCCATCTCAGGTCCCAATAATCCGATTGACAACTTCTTTGCTTCACAAATTAATGATGATGCAGGGAATCTAGATACGAGTGGTACCTATGGGAATGTAAATGTCACACCAGGAAGTGCCGGACCAGCAGTTCGTTATAATTGGGATATTACCAATGTGGACGCTTCTACAGCTATGGAGAACTCACAAACGGAGGCATTAGTTCAACTGACTTCGAAATCAGATGGTTATATCGTGACAGGTCTGGGTGTTCAAATTGATGTGAATAGTCCAGAAATTAAAATTAATAAAGAAGTAGATAAAGAAGCAGCTATCGTGGGTGAAATCCTTACTTACACTCTATTAATTGAAAACAGTGGAATGACCGAAGCACAAAAAACTATTTTAAAAGATACTCTTCCACCAGAATTAAAGTTTGTTCAAGGCAGCTTACAAGTCGATGGCGTTCCTATACCTGGTGGAGATCCGACAAAAGGAGTAGACATTGGTTCCATATCTATCGAAGGACCGACGGAAGTTACCTTTCAAGCCTTAGTATTAAAAGTGCCACCAGACAATAGAGCGGTGAATAAAGCTACTGTCGTGTATGATTTCCAAAGTGCCCCAGGCTTACCGGTCTCTTCAGGTACAGCAGATAGTAATGAAGCCATTACGGTCATTCGAAAAGTAGAGGTAGAGGTAGTGAAACGGCAAGACATGTCAGTTTATGTCAAGGCAGGTAACATTATAACCTATACCATTGAAGTTGCTAATACAGGTGATACACAACTGACCGATGTCGTAATTGAGGATCAAATTCCAAATGGAACGAAGTTGGTTCCAGGCAGTTTACAGATAGATGGGCGCCCTCTCTCAGGCAATATAGAAAGTGGCGTGAATATTGGTACGGTAGAGCCCGGGACGACGACAAGAGTCACCTTCCAAGTGTTGATTGATAACCCAGTGCCTAAGAAAGTGACAAACAAAGCAAAAGTTGATTATAAATATAAGCTTATTCCTGATGGACAAATTTATCGTAAAGTAGAAATGACGAATGAAGTGACAGCTATTCACGAAAGCAATTGTAAAGAAGCACAGAAGAAAATCGTGACAGGTATTGGAGAAGCTGAGTTAGCGGCTGCAGGAGTAATCGTAGCAGAAAAATTAAAAATACAAGATGCAATTCGGGCCTTCAACGAAGGGAAGCAGAGTGCAGAAGAATTACTCAATGAGAATGAACAGTTGACCCACAAACTAACAAAAATAATTTTAGACGAAAAATTGCAACAAGATACATTGCAAAAAGCAAAAATACTTTGTTGCGATGGTATTGAAGGGATTGACTACAGTGGTGTCTATATCATCAAAAATAAAGGAAGTCAAAAAGTATTAGATATATCTAGCGCCTCAATGGATAATGGTGTAAACGTCCAACAATGGGATTATAACGGCGGAGATCATCAAAAATGGGAACTAGAGAAGATGGCAGATGGGTATTATAAAATCAAAGCAGTTCATAGTGGGAAATTGCTTACTGTGTCCGGAGCTTCAAACAGTGATGGTGCGAATGTAGAACAATGGGAAGACATTGGTGGAGATAATCAAAAATGGAAAATCGAAAAAAATTCGGATGGAACGCTTAAATTGATAGCTAAGCATAGCGGCCAATTACTTGATCTGAAGAGTAGTATACAAAACAATGGTGCTAATATTCAACAATGGCCAGACAATGGTACAGATGCTCAATGTTGGGAATTGACAAAATTAAAATAATACTTTTTATAAAATAAAGTATGTGTTTCGATATAGTAGCACAAAGTAGAAGTATTTGCTTTTAATAAAAACGGTAGAATAAACTTTAAAAAGAAAAGACATGAGTCATTGAGAAGTATAGACTCATGTCTTTTTTGTGTTATGGTGTAAAAAATTATTTAATAGAAGAAATCGAAAATACATTTGATGAGGTAATCTTTTTAACGAATTCCCCGAAATAATTCTCCTTCCTCAAGCGTGTGAAGAGCGTAGCACAACGGTAGGTGGGAGATGAATTTCGGTTTGGCATAGCTAAAAGCTTTTGATAAACTAGCTATATGAAGTTCTTTGATAACTTGATATATGAGGTTGCAGGAAGAAAATTGAGTGCGAAAACCAAGCCATTCGGTTCCTGCGTAAAATATCAACCGTACCAAAAGAGCGTCCAAGCGTTGGACATCTAGGGATGGAACACCCCGAAGTAACGCTCAGGGAGACGAAAGGTTGCTTTCATCGTGGAACTGAGAAGCTCCCACTTCAAGCTTTGCTAAGTGGCGAGTAGTTCACGATACTCACCTTGTAAACCCTCTCATCTTTTATCTGTTAAGAAAGTTTGTAACAGAACCTAAAAATAAATATGAAAATTTGTGTTAATTTATTAACTTTAATATGATTTTTCGCTTCAATTATAGTATTAGCAATATGATTTTACTATGTTTATAGAGTATATATAAAAATTTAAGATGATAAACTATCTTATAAAAGGCTATTACCTAATCATTTGTCTGAAAATTGCAAAAAGGTGTGTAGATAGATATTATTGTAAATACATATATAATTCATTTTAATTTTCTGACATTAATTATCGGTATTCTTATAATAATCTTTGGCGTATATTGTGATAAATACAATGTACGGTGTCAGTATTTAAAAGGTTATATATCATAACTTAAAGGGGGAAGAAAACTATGAAAATGAAGAGTAAGATGATCATGACAACAGCGCTTGCAGCTACTTTAGCTACAGGTGCATTACCTACTACATCGGTATTTGCTGCAGAAAAAGAAGCACCTATTCAACAAAAAGAGTCACAAATTAGTATTCAACCGTTTGCACAGAATAATTTGGAAACAGCTGTTAATGCTGCTTTACATGGTCCCGAAGTCAAAAAAATCAAAGTATTCGAGCACGAATTTAATGTAAAACCAATTGAAGTTGTAAATTTAGCTGGCGGTAAAAAATATGTTAAGGGACAAATTTCTCATCATTTAAGTTTTCGTCCAGATGATCAATTTTATTATGAGTTTACAGTACAAGATGGAAAGGTGATAGATAAGCCTGTATTTAATATTGATAGGGGTGGTTTTACACCATTTGTGGCTCCGCTTTTATCAATTCTTGCTGCGTATAATGGAATCCCAGTTAATCCAAACGATTTAAACTCACTTGGTCAACAGATGGGAAAAGTTATAGATGGAAGCTGGGAACAAGCAGCACAATCTATTGCCACTGTAGTTAGTTTAACTTTTAATGAGTAGAAATTGAAGGGGAAATAAGTTTTTGTTTAGTTTTGCAGAAGCCCATTTTTCGTAAGTATACTTGTTATAAAAAGCTTTTAAATAAATATAAACCATGTATTAACACACCTGTTATATTTTCTTAATTTGTTAACCATCTTGTCTATCATTATATGTCACAAAATAGGAGTCTTGTTTAAGACTTCTGTTTTGTTTGTATAAAAAATGAGTGGCTTCGATTCTTTTTAAGATCCGTGAAGTATGATGAAGAATGGTGTCTTTACATGTCTATGGTTCGGCTCTATGAAATTTGTATATGCATGAATCTGATGGTTGTTGGATGAACCGCTATGGCCCTTCAAAATTTCAAGTAACAGACCGCTATCAAAAAATATTTTTAAGCAGAAAATCTCATTATTCTGGGAAAAGAAGCAATGTATATTGTAAAAAAACGTACCTTATTTTATGAGACGAATCTATTAAAAATTAGGAGAGATATAATGAAGAAAATAAAAATGAAAAACATCTTAAAAAGTGGAATCCTTACTTGTTTTACACTTGCAAGTTTATGTACGACTTCTACAGTATTTGCTGATAGTCATCCAGGTTATTCCTATGAATCCAATATAGGCTATCAAAATCCAACATGGATGTCAAAACTAGAAGATACAAAAAGAATAAGCGAAGTATCTATCCCGGGGACTCATGGTTCAATGGCTTTACATGGGGCAAGTTTTATTGATGAAAATTTGACAAGAAATCAAACAATGACCCTATCTCAACAATTCAATGCAGGAATTCGTTATGTAGACATGCGTGTTAAACGTGTAAAAGATTCTTTTGCGATGCACCATGGAATTGTAAATCAAAAAGCAATGTTTGAAGATGTATTAAAAGAGACAATTCAATTTCTAAGAGATAATCCTAAAGAAACTATTTTAATGCGTTTAAAGGAAGATACTGATCCTGAAAGTGGCTCGCTATCATTCGAGGAAATATTTAAAAATTATAAAGACCGTAATGCTTCCTATTTTTGGGATCCGAATTCTGTACCATCCTCAGAAAAAAATAATCCTAAGTTAGGAGATGTTCGAGGGAAAATTGTAATATTACAAAATTTCTCGTCATCTCAAGAATATGGTATTAATTATGAATCTTTGAATACCCAAGATAAGTTTGAAGTTGGCACTGGACCAGACGGAATGTATGAAAAATGGAATGCGGTGAAAACCCATCTTCTAAATGCAAATAATAACTTTAACAATGGTAAGATCTATCTCAACCATTTTAGTGGCACGGGTGGTGCAGCAGCATTATTGAATAATTGTTACCCTTGGTTTGTCGCAAGCGGAAAAGAGAGCAGAAATACTAATAGTAATCCAAAACTGATTCAAAAAAATGTAACAAATGAATGGAGAGATTTCCCTCGAGACATAAATGGACAAGTATTTTATGGGGGAATGAATACACTTGGAACTGATTTCATACAACAAGGTGGTATTAAGCATTCTGGTATTATTGCTGTTGATTTTCCTGGACCAGGTTTAATAGATAGTATTATCAGATTAAATGGGATAGACTCAAGTGAAAAAGAAATATTAATTTCCCAAATTTCTTCTGAATCGAAGCCATTATCTGGACAAAAAAATCGATCAAGTCAAAACTTTAGCATTAATAATTTACCTACAGGAACAAAGGGGTTAAAATGGGTTATCGAGCCTACAGAAAAAGATAATGCATCTACTATTTCCTTCAATGTTATGATCGATGTTTCTCTGGGGACGGATTCTGTTCGTTGGGGAAACATTTCGAATGGATCTAAGACTGAAGCATATACAAATTCTAAATACTATATTGCAAACCCAAGTGGCGCAACTAGCAAATTTACAGTGAAAATATACGCTATTAAAAATTAAGGTTTTATTGTAAAGTTTTTTAATAAGGGTAAGGTTCTTTGAACTACTCACCACTTAACATCCTCGCGGACTGTTTGAAGCGGTGAGTAGTTCAAATCAAAGCATAGTGAAGTATTGCTAGCTATGATTCGTATTCAATTTATGCTACGAACCTTATGGTCAACATGTACTGTCAAACTAGTTAAAAAAACAGGAAATAATATGTAATTATAAAAACTTATTGAAAACGCTAACATAGTTGGCTATAATCAGGGTATAAAACTTCAAATGGATTGTGACTGTTCGGCAGGCAAAACCTAAATTATGGTGAAACCAGATTTTGAAATACTGGATTCTAATTAATTTAGGTTTTTTTATACTCTAAAGTATGTAGCTGCTGCTGAGCAATCAATATCTAAAAACCTAATAAGGTGATGATATATGCTCATAAAAAAAGTTTTTAATAATAATGTTGCTTTGGTAAACCGAACTGGAACAGAAATGATTGTCATGGGTAAAGGAATTGCTTTTCAAAAAAAAGTAGGTGAATATATTGATGAATCCATAGTGGATAAAGTATTTGTGCTAGAGAAGGAAAGTCAAGTATCGAATAAATTATTACAATTAATTAATGAGATTCCTACGGAACACTTCGAGCTTACTACCCAAATTGTGGAATATATAAAGAAACAAATTTCTAACTCAATTAGTGATAATATTTATCTTACCTTAACTGATCATATTAACTTCGCAATTAATCGATTTCAACAAGGTCAAATTATTAGGAATCCTTTATTTTGGGAAATAAAAAAGTTTTATCCAGAAGAGTATAATGTTAGTTTAACAGCTCTTACAATAATTAAAGAACATACTGGATTTGAACTACCAGAAGAAGAAGCTGGTTCCATTGCCTTGCATGTAATTAATGCACAACAAGATAATATAGTAATGGAAGAAACCATTATGGTAACAAAAATAGTAGGAGAAATTTTAAAAATTGTAAACTACTATTTTGGAATCAAATTAGATGAAAAATCTCTGAACTATAATCGTTTTGTTACACATTTAAGGTATTTTGCTTATCGTCTCTCTCGTAATGAACAAATAGTAGAAGAAGATAGCTTATTATTTCAACAAGTTAAGGAAAGTTATCCGGAAGCTTACGGTTGTGCAAAGAAGATAATGGCACTTTTAAAATCTAACTACAATCAAAAACTTACAAAAAATGAGATTACTTATTTTGTTATTCATATAAACCGTGTTACTCAAAGAAAATAAAATTAAAATGATTAATTTACAGGATTGTGACTGTTTGGCAGGCAAAACCTGAGTTGAAGCTTATGTATATACATAATTTCAACTCAGGTTTTTTATATTTCTGATGCTACATTTTATAGCATTGATCCTTATCTAATCAAAAACCAAGAAATTCTCTTAGAAGAAACCTTTTGTTTCTCCAATTTCCTCTTTTTGTGTCCAAGGGGTTAAGCTTTTGAGTACAAATCTCTAAGGAAATTCAGGCTATCTTGATATATATAATAATTTTTAATAATAAAGGAGTGTGTAGAATGAAATATGAAAAATTATCAAAAAAGATTATACAAGGAATCGGAGGAAAGGAGAATGTCAAAAGCGTTGTCCATTGCGCTACGCGTCTTCGCTTCCAACTAAATAATAAAACGCTTTTAGACAAAGAAAAGTTAGAACATTTAGAAGGGGTACTTAGTGTTGTTGAGAGTACAGGACAAATTCAAATTGTAATTGGTTCAAATGTTGCAGATGTGTACAATGATTTAGTTCAAGTAGGAAACTTTAATAGTGGATCTGTTCAATCAAATAATCAACCAAAAGAAAAGGTAAAGCTCACAGCAATGATTTTCGAATTAATCTCTGGTACGTTTACACCGCTCTTAGCACCACTTGCTGGAGCTGGGATGTTAAAGGCGATATTAGCAGTATTAGTTATGTTTGGTGTTCTTTCTGAAAAAAGTGGTACGTATGGAATCCTAGCAGCAGCAGGAAATGCTATTTTATACTTTTTACCTGTTATGATTGGTATTACTCTTGCTATTAAACTTGGTGCTAATGGATATATGGGTGGAATTATTGGAGCTTCATTATTAGAACCGAATTTTACTAGTCTAATGAGCAATGGAGATACAACTTCATTCTTGGGAATTCCTGTCCTATTAATGGATTATTCTTCAAGTATCGTTCCATCCTTTATTGCTGTACTTATTTATGCACAATTGGAGAAGTTCCTAAAAAAAGTTATCCATAAAGATTTACAATTATTTCTTTCTCCAATGATTTCATTGATTATTATAGTTCCATTAACAGTACTAGCGTTTGGGCCATTCGGAATTTATGTAGGAAAAATGATTACCTCTAGTATTAACTTTTTAAGCGAACACAGTGGATTACTGACTGGTGCTGTGATTGGAGGTACAATGATTATTTTAGTTGTCTTTGGACTTCATTGGGCACTCATTCCAATGAGTATCGAAAACTTAACGAATGGTGGAGATCCAATAGATCCAATGTGGGCAGCAAGTACATTTGCACAAATGGGAATCGCTTTAGGGATTTTCCTGAAAACGAAAGACAAAAAACTAAAATCTCTAGCAGGATCTACTACAATTACTGGTTTACTTTCAGGTGTAACAGAACCAATTATTTATGGCTTAATTTTAACTCATAAACGTACCCTAGCTTACGTCATTATTGTTGGTGCTATCGGAGGCGCATTTATTGGGTCATTTAAAGCCGAAGCGAAAGCGTTTATGCTGCATAGTATTTTTACACTAGGTGGTTCTACCACTCCATGGTTACCTTATTTTTTAATGATCTTACTTACAGTTGGTGGAGCTACACTGCTTACTTATTTCTTTGGATATGAAGATAAACCTTCAAAACAGAAGGGAAAGATGGAAGGGGAACCTAAGCAGCTGAGTAATCCTAATAACACGAAAAAAGTATTAAACAAACAAATAATTAACAGTCCATTATCTGGACAAGTCATCCCATTATCACAAGTAAACGATCAAGTATTTTCATCCGAAGCAATGGGTAAAGGTATAGCCATTGATCCTAATAAGGGTGAGGTGATTTCCCCAGTAAACGGGACTGTGACTACTATGTTTCCAACTGGACATGCAGTGGGAATTACCTCAGATGATGGAATCGAGATTTTAATTCATGTAGGAATTGATACAGTTCAATTAGATGGAAAGTATTACACTAAGCTTGTAGAAACAGGAGATTCAGTGTCGATGGGGCAATCTTTAATTCAATTTGAAATCGATAAAATTAAAGAAGCTGGATATGAAACAACGACACCTATTATTGTGACAAATAGCAATCAATTTCTAGATATTATTCAAACGACGAATCAATCCGTCTCAACTAATGCTAATTTATTAACAATAGTTAAATAGGGGGTATTAAATATGAAACCATTCACTAAACCGTTTCCTGAAAATTTTTTATGGGGTGGAGCAACAGCAGCGAATCAAATTGAAGGGGCTTATAAAGAAGGTGGAAAGGGTCTTTCTACAGCAGATGTACTACCAAATGGTGTCTTTAGCCCACCAAATTTCTTACTAAATGGAGATTGCCCTTATCATACTGCAATTGACTATTATCATAACTATAAACAAGATATTGCTCTCTTTGCAGAAATGGGATTTAAATGCTTCCGTATGAGTATAGCATGGACTCGAATTTTTCCAAATGGTGATGAGTCTCAACCAAGTATAGAAGGATTAGCTTTCTATGATCAAGTATTTGCCGAATTGAAAAAATACCACATTGAGCCTATCGTAACAATATCTCATTATGAAATGCCTCTCAATTTAGTGAGAAAATATGGAGGATGGCGAAATCGTAAACTTATTGATTTTTATTTAAATTTTGCCACTACTTTATTTGAACGCTATAAACACGTGAAATATTGGTTGACGTTTAATGAAATTAATTTTGTAATTCATGCTCCTTTTACTGGTGGGGGACTCGAGTTTAAAGAAGGGGATCATAAGCAAAATATACAGTATCAATCGGCTCATCATCAATTTATCGCAAGCGCTTTAGCTGTAAAAGCAGGTCATGAAACGATAAAGAATAGTAAGATAGGTTGCATGCTTGCCTATGCGCCAACTTATCCGCATACTTGTAATCCTGAAGATGTATGGAAAGCCATGATGTTAGATCGTGAAACAGTATTCTTTACTGATGTTCAAGTTCGAGGGTATTATCCGTCATATACTGAAAAATATTTCGCTGAAAATCAAATACAAATCACAATGGAACCTGGTGATGAGGAAATTCTCTCATCCCATAAAGTAGATTACCTAGGTTTTAGCTACTATAATAGCGGTACGGCATCTGCTTCTCCTGATAAACATGAAACTTCTGCCGGTAACTTACAGGTTGGCGGTGTTAAAAACCCATACCTAAAGGTCTCAGATTGGGGATGGGAAATTGATCCAAAAGGTTTACGCATAGCCTTGAATTTGTTATATGATCGATACCAAATACCTCTATTCATTGTTGAAAATGGTTTTGGAGCAATAGATGTACTAAATACAGAAGGTACAGTACATGATGATTATCGAATTAATTATTTGAAATCTCATATTATAGAAATGAAAGAGGCCATCGCTGATGGAGTCGATTTATTAGGTTATACTACATGGGGACCAATTGATTTAGTAAGTGCATCAACAGCAGAAATGAAAAAGCGTTATGGATTCATCTATGTAGATAAGGATAATGATGGAAATGGAACCCTAAAACGTTATAGAAAAAAAAGTTTTGCATGGTATAAAAATGTTATTGCCTCTAATGGTGATAATTTGGATTCATTTTGAAATTAAATTTTAACACATTATCCGAAAAAATTCTCTTTCCTCAAGCGTGTACAGGGGGATAGCCCAACGATAGGTGGGAGAAATCTTTCGGTTTGGTGCAGCCAAAAGATTTCTGATAAACTAGAAACGGTTCTGTTGTAAAGTTTCTTAACACATAAAACGGTGAGGAAATTACAATTGAATTTTATGAAGCCGCTATTAATTTTGTAATACGTTACACGACGAAAAGACGAGGTCTGATTGAAGACTTCGTCTTTGTTTATTTCGTTGGAATCTATAATTAGAGAGTATAAAGAGAAGAAATAAAGTAAAGTATGAACCACCTAACTAACACATATTACTTCATAATGCACTTAGTAATTATATAATTTTTATATAGATATATGGTTTATTATTTTGCAGTAGGGGGGATTTTGAAAAAGAAAGAAGAAGCATATTATCTGCATGTGTGCTAAAGGACAAAATTACGAAATTCATTAAAATAGAACCATGGCGTTCATTGAAAGAAGAAATGAATGTTTTAGGTTTCACGGACAGTGATATTTTTTAAGTTCAAATGGTATTATATGATCCGAATAAAGGCAATAAGCAAAAATAAAAGCAAGATAATAGGGATCACGCCACATTGCTATTAAGCTAAGCGTATATAAGTTTAAGCTCTTTTCAGCACCTTTTACATCTAATTTGATTCATAACAGATGGGTGTCATAGACCACCAAATAAAAACACAGGGTTTTATCTCTCTGTTTCTTCAAATTTTCGTTCTTGAATATATGCTTTAGCATGAATAATGTCTTCCTGAAGTTCTTTTAATTCTTTCATAGATTCTGATTCAATAGTCATGTAAGCAGTAACTAACCTAATCATCATATCCATGTTCTCTACTATATTTTGAATGACCTGTTCAGCTTGCTCTTTTTTAGGGTGTTGTATTGCTTTTAACGAATTCCCCAAAAGAATTCTCCTTCCTCAAGCGTGCGAAGGGCGTAGCCCAACGGTAGGTGGGAGATGAATTTCGGTTTGGCATAGCCAAAGACTTTTGATAAACTAGCTATATGAAGTTCTTTGATAACTTGATATATGAGGTTGCAGGAAGAAAATAGAGTGCGAAAACCAAGCCATTCGGTTCCTGCGTAAAATATCAACCGTACCAAAAGAGCGTCCAAGCGTTGGACATCTAGGGGTGGAACACCCCGAAGTTACGCTCAGGGAGACGAAAGGGTACTTTCGTCGTGGAACTGAGAAGCTCCCACTTCAAGCTTTGCTAAGTGGCGAGTAGTTCACTATATCTTCCATATAATTGTTCTTTCTTTGCTTGATATCATAAATAAACTGTTTTGTGTTTGAGTTCAGTTGTTTTTCCTCCGTTTTAGATTTCTTTCTATTCTATCATATTTGAATAGAAAATATTGGATTCCCCTACATTTACACCTGTCTTATACATCTCCTCAATTATACAAACTAATTCTTTAACGTACAGGGAACTAATCGAAACGTGTTAATTTTGTGTATAAACGTACAATTTTCTTTTTTGGATATGGTGAGGCCATGCCCATCAACTTAAGAAAAATAAACGCCCCAAAAACGAAAAAAATGAACCGACTTCTCAAAGTAGCTACCTGTAGAGTAAGAAAATTTTCGTTTAGGGGGTACTTCAAAACCTTAGCTTGATAGCGATGTGTTCCATTCTCCAAAATACATATTGGTTCCTGCGGTTATATATTCTAATGCTAGTATTTTTCTATATAGATGGTAGCAAATTAAAATTTATACTAAATAATTGTAATATATGAAGATACGTATAATGAAAAATTTATATATTTTTTTATTTTAATATTTAAAACTTATGTATACATGTTACAATATAGTCCTCGAATTTATTGTATTCTTCTATTTAGAATTTATGGTTCAGTAATCCAACAAAACAACAAGCGGCTGTAGTAAATAGATGTATGAATGAAGTGAAGCAGTTAGAGTGGTTTAAAAAGCCATTAAGTAGAATTATCCAGGGGATATATTCACTTAGTTAAGTTTTAGAGAATTTCTTATGGTAAGGATTTCATACAATTTAATTAGGCCTAAATTAAACCTTTTATCCAATCAAAACTAAAAACCATTTTAATAGAGTGAAGTATATATTTAATACGGTTTATTTGGAATAATTCTTATTTTTATATTTGCTTAAAATAGAAAAATAACATACTTGAAAGGGGGGATAAATAAAACTCCGCTTGTGAAAGCTAAATTGCTATCTCTGAAGATATATGTAAAAGGATATAGTAGTAATTTCATTTCAAATGATACCATAAATAATTGTAGAAAAAGATAAAGGAGTAAACATTTAAATAAATAATATGAGTTGTAAGAATGAAAAGGAGAAGAAAATCGTGTTTAATATAAAAAAAAGATTGGAACAAATAAAGCTAAAAACGAAGTTGTCTATGGCATTTATTGCAATATTAATTATACCTAGTCTTATTGTAGGAATAACATCTTATGATGAGGCGAAAACAGATCTTAATGAAACAATTCTACAAACAGCAAAAGATAATGTAAGTATTTTAGATAAGATTGTTGATGATGAATTAGAAAACAAATATATAGATGTAACTTATTTTGCAAAATTACTCACACAAGGCAATTATAATCCTGATCAATTACAAAATGTGCAGAGTAAATTTGAACAATATATACAGTTACATCCAGAGATAGAAACAATTTATTCCGCATCCAGTAACAATCAATTTATTCATGCGCCTGTTGGAGAAATACCAGAAGGATTTAATCCGTTAGAAAGTAGTTGGTATAAGGATGCAGAAAAAGCTAATGGAGAAATTATTGTTTCATCTCCGTATAAATCAAAAGCTACAGGAAATATGGTAATAGCGATTGCCAAACAAAATGCAGATAAAAGTGGTGTCATTGGTATGGACTTAAATATTGATGATATCGTAAAAACATCTAAAATGATAAAGATAGGAAAGCAAGGTTTTGTAGCTATAGTGGGTCAAGATAAAACTATAGTTGTTCATCCAACATTAAAACCTGGTGAAAAATTAGATAAATCTTTAGCAGATGAACTTTATAAGAAAGAAGATGGAGAGATTACGTATAGCCTCAATGGTGAGGACCGAAACATAAGCTTTAAGACAAATAAAAAAACAGGTTGGAAAATAGCTGGTGTAATGCCTACGAAAGAAATTGAAGAAGCTACCAATCCTATTTTTTATAAAACATTTGCTATAATAGGAGCTTCTTTATTATTAGGTGGAATTATAATTTTCTTCATTCTTAGATCTATTATTAATCCACTAAGACAATTAGTTATTTCAGCTCAAAGAATTAGTCGAGGAGATTTAACGGAGAAAATTGATATTCGTTCAAAGGATGAACTTGGTCAATTGGGTGATAGTTTCAATGCAATGGCAGAGTCTTTACGCAATATTATTTCACAAATTAACACATCTGCAGGACATGTAGCAGCTTCTTCTGAGGAACTAACTGCTAGTGTAGAGCAAGCAAGTGTTGCAACAGAACAAATTACAAAAGAAATGGAAGAAATCTCACATAGTGCAGAGGTTCAAAATAATGAAGTTGAGTCTGGAGCTAAATTAATAGGTGAGGTAACACGAAATATTCAATGTGTAGCTGATAATGCTTCTGAAGTATCGACCTCATCTTTATACACAAAACAAAAAGCAAATGAGGGGGAACAATTAGTAGAACAAACTGTAACACAAATGCAGTCTATACATAATTCTGTTTCTCAATCCGATACTGTAATTAAATTATTAGATAAGAAATCGCAGCAAATAGGCACTATATTAGAAGCGATTCAAAATATTGCTGAACAAACAAATCTACTAGCACTTAATGCGGCGATTGAGGCGGCTAGGGCAGGAGAACAGGGACGTGGATTTGCAATTGTTGCGGATGAAGTTGGGAAATTAGCGGAACAATCAGGACAATCTTCAATGGAAATTGGAAAAATAATTAAAGAAATACAATTAGATGTACATGAGACTGTAAAAGCTATGAATGAAGTAGGAATAGAAGTACAGTCGGGAATTAAGGTAGCGAATGATACAAAACAAAGTTTTTATGAGATTTCAAATTCAGCGAATGATATCGTTTCCAAAGTACATGGAATGGTGGACCTATCAAATAAGATGACATCTGATGCAATGCAAGTCGATACATCTATTAATCAAATAGCAGTATCTGTAAAAGAGAATAGCACAAGTATGCAAACTATAGCTGGTTCATCCGAAGAACAACATGCATCCATGGAAGAGATAAATTCTTCAGCAATTCAATTAGCACAAATGGCCGAAGAATTACAGGAGTTAATAGGTGGATTTAAAATATAAAATTTTGGTATACCCTTAAATTATTAAAACACATAAGGTTTTATAAGAGCGTATGTTGAATTATTTTACAATATACGCTCTTATTTTTGTTTTTTACAAAAAACCCTAAAATTAGAACGGATAATTACATTCATAAGTGAGGGAATTATAGCAGAAGAATACAAAACACTACCGAGGAATATTAGAAAGGAATTTCATGTAGAATGTAACTGCTCGATAATGAAATGTTTTGATAGACGTTATTTTGAGTAATAGTTGTAGAACAATTTTCGAGCAAAAAGAGGCAAATTCAATGGATTGGCTGTTGGCTGTAATTTCGCTTTCTTTAAGTGATTAAGTAAAAATGACATAATATATTGGGATGGAAAATTGATATTATTTATATATTTATTTGTAAGCCCGGTTGAAAGGAAAATACTGTGTAAGTATTTTTGTGAACATTTGGTGAGCAGTATCATAAATGTGATAAATCACATATTAAGAATATAATAATGTTAAAAGCAAGTGATCGTTATCACCACTTGCTTATGAGGTCTCTAAATAATGAAAATTAAAAAACATACTAAATAGAGTGAACAGGCACCTCATAGATAATATGTACTTCAATTATTAATTCTAAACATTGAGCAATTCTCACGCGTATTGACTAAAAAATGTGGTTATGATATTTTTGAATAATTTTACATATTGTTTTGAATAAGTTAATTTTTTTTTGAATATATAATTACTATAAATAAATATTCGAATTCAAATAACGGACATAATTTCCCTTCCATTTACCAGGTTAAGTACCCAAATTGGCTTAACTCCACTTCCGTTGTATTATTTCCCGTGGTTATTTGGAATTTTAACAATATATGCTCTAGTTACTGAAATTATAAAGAGAATATACATCAGGAAGTTTAATCGATGGCTTTAAAACTAAAACATTTTGTTGAAGTTCATTTTACGTTGAAAAGGCGGAGTCTCTTTGGAGACCTCGCCTTTTCGGTATATCATGAATTACAGGAATTACTAGTAGCCTCATAATATTTCCTCATATATTCATGCCTCTGTTTATCTCTTGAGAAACTTTGCACCAGAACCATATATACCCTAGAAACACATGTTTCCCTACAGGAAAGGTGAATTCATCTTTCACCTAACTTATTGGTGCTATGCACCTTCACACAAATTGAGGGGGAAGTTTTCTTGGCTGAAAATAATCTAGATAGTTTAATTTCTAATTGTTCCTGTATCTTTTATTTTAACGTGTGTATTCACACGTATTTTAGCTTTTGAAAAAGCGTGCAACCAATCTTTTTTTACCTTTTTCCATTCTTTATATTGAAAAGCTCTAGCGTGTAATGATAAACCAATTGGATCAATTTTATTTCTCTGCATATCCTGTAACATGCCTTGTAATTTTTTATTGAACTCTTCCTGGATTTCATGTTCCAATCTACCTATATTCTTATTACCATGTAAATGAGTTTTAGTTAAGTTTCCGTTGGTTTTTTCAATTAAGGATACATTCATACTTACATCTATATTAAAAATAAATTTACCTTTTTGGAAATCAACACTAATTTTTCTCTTTGCATTTTGTACGAAAACAGACGTATTTGGCTTTTTATCAGATTTTTTTGGAGAAAGAACAAGGTGTAGTATCATCCGACCTGTATTTTTTGACTTATTAATAAGGTTGAAAAACTTCACATCGGTTTTAGGAATCTTCGTTAAGTACTTTCCTTGATGATTTAAAAATGCAATTCCTACCGTATCAATTTCATTATTTGTTTTCTTGATAATGGGAACAGTTTGCGTCATTCCCTGTTCATTTTTTTCTCTCATTAATTGTTGAATCGTGGAAGAGACGGATTGATTATTTTGAATAGACGATTCGATTACACCCTTTATATAAGATGGAAGTGGTGGCTTATCAGGCCTATTAACTTTAAACACATCTTCTGCCGGTCCATCAACAAGCACCACTTTAGCATTGATGGTAGCGTAAGGATCACGGTAAGAGGAATCGAGCGCCTGTATCCAATTTTCTTCTTGTGCTAATTTAGCCCCAATTAAAATAACTTCAGCTTTGGATGATGTCACATACCCTGTTAATTTCGTATCCATTTTGCTAAATCCATCATATATGGTTGACGCCTGAACCCAATGCTCTACAGTACTGCTTTGCTGTTTATGATGAAAGAGTGGTATGCTTGTGCCCACTTTTATGTTTCCATTAGAAGTTCTATCTAAGCCGATTAATAGGATTAAAGAAACTTTTTCAAGAGGAATTCTCTGACTACAACCAATTAAACATACACAACAGATTACAATCCATATCCATTTTCGAATCAAAGCTGTTTCCTCCTAGTAAACCAAGTAAAAACAATGCTGTAAGCGAAAAAGAAGATTGGTAATAGAATAAAGAAAATGATATTTAAGATATCCATAAGAGAATATATAAATAAATATTGATCCACATCGGGGTTTAGAAAAATGAATAAGCCGACTATTAATAGCATAAAACCAACCAGCACCCAATTGCGAACGGTTTTTTGAAATAAAATGGTCACAGATTTGAAACTGAAAAATAAATACGGATATATTGTAGTGGAAAATACAATCAAATAGTAAGCGATATATAAAATTTCTAATCGTTCTATGAAAGAAAAACGAACTCCTTTTAACAGATGAAATACTGGCCAAATCACTTCCTTTATACCTTCAGGGCTAAAATATATATAAGAAAGAATAGTAGCATATAGGTAGAAAAACATGGTTCCTGTATTCGCTATAAGTATTCCTTTTATCGCTTTATGTTTTTTTTGTAAAAACGGATAAATAAAATATGCAATTTCTAAGCCGGCATAAGGGGTAATTGTTTCTTTAGTTGCCTTTACAATAGGATATATACCATCTTTTAAAATGGGTAGTAGGTGTAATGGATTGTAATTACTCTGTAATGAGAAAAGGAGAAAGATTGGCATCCAAGTAGTGAAGAAGAAAACAAGCATAGAGTAACTAGTAAGAGCCCTTATCCCACTCAGTGATAAAATAATAAAAGGAAATAGTAATAATATGGCGATTTGATAAGCAGGAGTGGAAGGGAATATCCACACTTTTACAATATCAGTTGCCTTTAATAAAGTATTAAATCCAGCAAAAAATAGATAAAAGGCATATAAAAGAATAAATATTGTCCCCAGCCATTTACCAAAATAAGTTGTTAAAATCTGTGAGAAATTTTTGTTAGGTTTTTTTTGTAACATTAATATAATAAATACGCCAATTATAGAAGTGATTATCCATCCCAGAATGATAGAAATCCAGCCATCTGTGCCAGCGGTAGTGGCAAGTGGACTTGGCATGATTAACATACCTGATGCTAGTTGTAGTGAATGGATGAAAATAATATATTCGAATAAAGTTATGTTTTGGAATTTAAGATTCCCCATGTGAACCACCTTCTTTTTTCTTTCTTTGTTTCGGTTGTCCTGTACTAGAGCGGGTGGTGATCATAGAAATAGGAAATCTTACAAAAGAATCTTTTAATTCTTGGAAACGAAAAGGTGCAATTGGCAATCCATATGGTGAACCATAGGAAGTTAGTGAAACAAAATGAGCAAATAAGAGCATTAATCCACTAACAATACCTACAATTCCAAAAAAGTAGGCAAATAACATCATTGGAAAACGAATAAGCCGAATACAACTTGATAAATCATAATTAGAAACAACAAATGATGCAATGGCAGTAATAGATACGATAATAACCATAACGTTACTCACAAGTCCTGCTTGAACAGCTGCTTGTCCAATTACAATACCTCCAACAATTCCAATGGTTTGTCCAATTGGTTGTGGTAGACGAATACCAGCTTCACGAAGCATTTCTAATGTGATTTCCATAATAAATGCTTCTAGTAAAGGCGAGAAAGGGACTTTAATTCTTGACGTTGCAATAGAAGTATATAGATCTAAAGGAATGATTTCAAAGTGGAATGAAACCATTGCAATATATATTGCGGGTAAAAATATAGCTATAATAAATCCTAAAAATCGTAATAAGCGAAAAGATGATGCAATCAGCCAATGTACATTATAATCATCGGGAGCCTGAAAAAATCCAATTAAATTCATTGGAACGATCATTGCACCAGGAGATCTATCAATTAACACTGCTACTTTACCATCAAGAATATGATTAGAAATAGCATCTGGGCGTTCACTTAAATAAGCCTGTGGAAAGGGAGTCCAATTTTGATCTTTTGTAAAGTTGGACAATTCTCCTATGCTCAATACTGTATCAGTTTTAATTTTACAGATTCTTGTCTCCACTTCCTGTACCACATCTTCGTTAGCTACATCGCCTAAGTAAAGTAAATATACAAAAGTAGTGGCCCGTTCTCCGATTGTCAATTTTTTGATTTTCAACTCAGTAGAAGGAATATATCTACGAATGAGACCTATGTTTTTAGTGGCATTCTCAATAAACCCATCATGAGAACCTTTAATGGTAACTTCTGAAATAGGTTCCTGAATCGATCTTTCTGCCCATCCCTTTGTATTTATGAGAAGGGCTTTCTTTTCTCCTTCCATAAACAGTACACATTGTCCCTCGAGCAGCCCTTTTTTAATTTCATTCCATGTATATACTGTTTTTGTATAAGTAGCAATAATATTAGAATTAAATACTTGTCTGTCTTCATTTACTTCTTGTAATAATGGTGTAACGACATTTCCTTTTAGTGCAACACCATCTGTAAGGCCTTCAAAATAATATAGTAAAATATTCGTGTTTGTTTTTAATTGTAATGGATGTTCAACTAAATCGGCACAAATATCAAAGATCTGTTCTAATGTATTCTTAAGTTCTTGTAAATTATTTGTCTGGATAGTTTCAACAATGGTATTTTCCATGGTTTCTAAGGTCTTTTCATTTAAAGACATGATTTACACCTCTTTACGTATAACAGTCGTGTTTTTATTATTTTTATATAATCAAATTTTATTCATTGGGATAGCAACACATCGCTATCAACTTGAAGTTTTGTGGCACCCCCAGAACGAAATTTTAACTTAGCTGTGATTGGTGAGGGAGGCTTTTATACAGAATGCCGTGGGAAAGGAAACACGTATTGCGTTTTTAGAAGCGGAATTGACATTCCTCAAAAAGTTAGACGAACTCGAAAGGTAGGCGTTACAGGTAAACGTAAAAAGACCGCCTATTACGGGCGGTCGCTTTTCTTAGGACATAAACAAAGGATGCAAAGTGCAACAAAAAATATAGGTAACAAAATTATAAGCGATAGCCTTACGATAGACTCTTCATAAAATTATTCAAATTCCTTTTATATATATGATTTTTATAGAATGGTTCTCGCATGTACGGCTTGATGCCCTTGTTTTTGGTGACTAATTTTCTGTTTATACGGTATTCATAGATAATTAAGTAGTTCAAATTTAGTAAAGAAAAAGAATAAAACATATATGGATGCGGATTGAGTAACCCTATCGCTCTTTTCGAACAAGAAACCCCATCGTCTTTAGAAATACAATGTAAGAGAGGTTGGATACAGTGCGACATTGAAACACATAAGGTTTTTGTGTTTTAAACGAAATATAGAAGTAATGTAAGGATTTCATGCATATAATAATGTTAATGGTTAAAATTAACAAAAAATTCATTTTAATCAGATAAAAATGACAAGATTTTAACTTACAATTATGTTAATGCGATTAAAAAAGGCTAATAACTATTTTTCATAACAGTTAAGTTTAGATAGGAAGAGGATAATGAAGACTAAAGATAGTTATAAAATCATTGTAATTGGTGCCGGGACTGCGGGACTGTCCTTTACTGCACATTTATTACGTAATGTATCCCTATTTAAAGAAAGTATAGCGATTATTGATCCATCTAAAAAACATTATTTTCAACCTCTGTGGAGTTTAGTGGGTGGTGGAATTGTTTCAAAGGAGTCTACGATGCGTGATCAAGAATCACTTGTTCCTAAGGGTGCGATCTGGATTCCTAAACGTGTTGTTAAGTTGTTCCCATCTGAAAATAAGATTCTTTTAGATGATGAAACTATGCTTGGGTATGAAATTCTTATTGTAGCAGCCGGTATACAAATAAATTGGGGTGGTATTAAAGGGTTGAAAGAATCTATTGGGACTAATGGTGTTTGTAGTAACTATTCCTATAAATATGTTGATTCTACTTGGAGAGAAATTGAAAGATTTAAAGGAGGAAATGCTGTTTTTACCCACCCAAACACCCCTATTAAATGCGGTGGTGCCCCACAAAAAATTATGTACCTAGCCGAGGAGCATTTTTGTAATAGTGAAGTAAGAAAGAATAGCGACGTTATGTTTTATTCTGCAAACCCTAACATATTTCAGGTTCCACGTTATGCAGATACACTAGATAAGGTGTTAAAAAGAAAGCAAATTATAACGAATTATAATAAAAATTTAGTAGAAGTTATTGCCGAAAAGAGAGAAGCTATTTTTGAGGATACGCAAACACTAAAAAAAGAAAGTGTGTCATATAGCATGTTACATGTTGTTCCACCAATGGGACCGCCTAGTTTTATAAAAGATAGTGAAATAAGCGATCATCAAGGTTGGGTTGATATAGACCCTTATACTTTGCAGCATGTACGTTATAAAAATATTTTTGGACTAGGGGATTGTACAAATTTACCCACATCTAAAACTGGAGCGGCAATTCGAAAACAAGTACCTGTCTTAAAACAAAATATTATGGACGTACTGAATGGAAGAGATATGCAGGCTAAATATGATGGGTATACATCTTGTCCAATTGTTACAGGGTATAAAAGTCTTATACTAGCTGAATTTAACTATGAACATGAGCCTCAAGAAACGTTTCCGTTTAATCAAGCGGAAGAACGGTATAGCATGTTTTTGCTAAAAAGATATATGTTGCCATATATGTATTGGAATTTTATGTTGAAAGGAATTTTATAGGGGAAAGATAAAAAGTTGTTGTGAACTACTCGCCACTTAGCAAAGCTTGAAGTGGGAGCTTCTCAGTTCCACGATGAAAGCAACCTTTCGTCTCCCTGAGCGTTACTTCGGGGTGTTCCATCCCTAGATGTCCAACGCTTGGACGCTCTTTTGGTACGGTTGATATTTTACGCAGGAACCGAATGGCTTGGTTTTCGCACTCAATTTTCTTCCTGCAACCTCATATATCAAGTTATCAAAGAACTTCATATAGCTAGTTTGTCAAAAGCTTTTGGCTATGCCAAACCGAAATTCATCTCCCACCTACCGTTGGGCTACGCCCTTCACACGTTTGAGGAAGGAGAATTATTTCGGAGAATTCGTTAAAATCTGAAAAGTAATAGGAAATAAGAAATAGGAGGGAATAGCCATGCTCTTAAAATATTTTTATGATGAAAAATTAGCACATGCTTCCTATTTAGTTGGTTGTCAGAAGGAAGGAGTAGCAATTGTAATTGATCCAAGCCGTTGTATAGAACAATATATAGAATATGCTAGGAAAGAGGGAATGGAAATAATTGCTGCGGCTGAGACACATATTCATGCTGATTTTCTTTCTGGGGCTAGAGAACTTTCTCATCTTTATAAAGCAAATTTATATGTATCTGATGAAGGTGATTGTGATTGGAAATATCAGTATCTTAATGAGATTCAATACCATCTTGTCAGAGAGGGAACTGAATTTAAAATTGGTCATATAAAATTTAAAGTAATTCATACTCCAGGCCACACACCTGAAAGCATTTCTTTTTTAGTAACTGACACGAGCCAGAATAATTATACAAATGAACAACCTATTGGAATATTCACGGGTGATTTTGTATTTGTAGGCGATGTAGGAAGACCAGACCTATTAGAAACAGCTGTTGGTATTAAAGACACTGCTAAAAAAGGAGCAAAGCAACTATTTGATTCTATACAAGAAATAAAAAAGCTCCCTGATTATTTACAAATCTGGCCATCGCATGGTGCAGGAAGTGCATGTGGAAAAGCATTAGGGGCAATTCCAACTTCTACATTAGGTTATGAAAAGATGCTCAATTGGGCATTTCAGTGTAATGAAGAAAGTAATTTTATATCTACTCTATTGACGGGACAGCCAGATCCTCCGAAGTATTTTTCATTAATGAAGTATTTAAATAAATTGGGTCCACCAATTCGTAAGAAGAGAGATATTATTAGCATTAATACATTTGAAGAGTTCCAAGAAATCACTAAAAAAGTTCAGCAAATTGTTGATATAAGGGATGTAGAGTGTTTTGCTGCGGGTCACATTGAAAAATCCATTAATATTCCGTATAACAATTCTTTTTCAACTTGGTGTGGGTGGTTATTAGACTATAAAAAAGAAACATTAATCATTTTAGATATGGAAAAAGTTAATGTGGAGGAAGTTATTAGAGACTTTGAGTCTATTGGCTTAGATAATACTATTGCTTTTGCGCCTTCAAAAGTAATTCAAAGATCCCATAGTTTAGAGAGTTATAAGGAAAAAACATCAGATGAATTATATCCGTTAATAAAGGATGGAAGTGTTAAGGTTATCGATGTGCGTAGTAAAAAAGAATGGGATGAAGGACACCTTCATGATGCAATACATATTGCTTTAGGTAATTTATTTGAGCAGCTAGATCAAGTTCCTACAGGTTGTCCTATAGTTTTACAATGCCGGACGGGTTTACGTTCTGCTATAGCTGCTAGTATTTTGCAAAGAGCTGGTTTAAAGGGTGTAGTCAATTTAAAAGGAGGATTCCTTGCATGGGGGAAGTCTGGATTACCATACTATAAGTAATTTAAAAGAGTATAAAATGTCTTTTTCTTTTTTCAACATTCATCTTTTATTGACTGTCGGGATATTGCAGATGCTGCAGTGGAAGTTTTGATTAACAGGGAGAAATCAGGGGTAATAAAAAGGATAGTCATGTCATTATTTAAGACGTAACGCTTTCTCTACGAGCTGACGAATTGCTTCATTTCAATTACTTATCTTGTTATCGTGCCAAAAATACTCTATTTATTTTACTTGTTCTTTTGTAAATGCAAATAAATTTTCATGTATGGGAAAAGCTTGTTACAATAGTAAAGAATAACTTGGGTACAATTGATAATGAAATGGGGAAAGATATTAGATGAAAGCAACCGGAGTAACTAGAAAAATAGATGAATTAGGGCGTGTGGTAATTCCAAAGGAACTTAGAAATACGCTAGGTATGAAAGAAAAATCACCATTAGAGATCTTTGTAGAAGGTGAAGACATTATTTTACAGAGGTATCAGCCTGGTGGTGTTTGTGCGTTAACAGAAGAAGTGTCAAATCGTAACATATCATTAGCAAATGGTAAGATAGCATTAAGTCCAGAAGGTGCAGAATTATTAATAAAAGAAATAGAACAATACCTTGTAAAATAAGAAGCTCCTTTCAAGGGGCTTTTTTAGGTTTAACATTGTAATTTCACGTACCGTAATAATTAATAAAAGATAAAACACCACACAAATAGTCTACATTTACTTTTATGTTGAATTAATCCGCTAAATGGATCATGTATTGTTTATTTTGCATAGATTTCTTGCGAAATATGTCCCTAAAGCAGTATTTCAATTTAAATGTGATACGATAGTTATATATTCGTTTTGCTAGTAAAAGGAGATGAGTTTCGATGAAAAACCACAAAAAAGTAAATGGAAAAATCCTTCAAACAAATAAAAAATGGTCACATCTCAAGCGAAAACAAAAAGAACATATTTCTAATTGGTTACGTAGAGAATATACACAGTTTGTGAACTACTCGCCACTTAGCAAAGCTTGAAGTGGAAGCTTCTCAGTTCCACGACGAAAGTACCCTTTCGTCTCCCTGAGCGTTACTTCGGGGTGTTCCACCCCTAGATGTCCAACGCTTGGACGCT
>NZ_JAKUGJ010000030.1:0-37484 GCF_022663915.1 Bacillus cereus group sp. BfR-BA-01331 | reverse complement strand
GTCCCAAATGTAAAAAGCAATCATTCAGGGCTACGTTTAACGAACATCCAAAGTGGGTTCGTTTTTGCTTGTGTTGTGATTATAAAGAAGTGAATCCAGCATATAGTCCATTTGTATATTAAGTAGATTGATACTAATAGGAAAGGATATTACGGTATGAAACCATGGATTAAGATTGCTTGTATAACATCATTAGTCTTTCAAATTACAGCATGTAGCAGTTCAACACAAACAAATGATTCAAAACCTGCCCAAACGGCCCAGGAAGCAATCCAGCAGAATGTAGAAGGAAAGAGTAATGTTGATATTCCGGAAGCATACAGGGACAAATTAAAAGGATTAGAAACGGGTAAAGGAAAAGTAATACATGTAAAAGACGGAGATACAGTAGATGTAAAAGTAAACGGGAAGAAGCAGACGGTAAGGTTACTATTATTAGACACCCCTGAATCTGTTTCTCGAAAGATTCCGCCACAAAAGATGGGTAAAGAAGCATCTTCTTTTCTAAAGAAACAAATAAAAGGAAAAGATGTAACCCTGGTATATGATCATGGACAAAAAGAAGACAAGTATGGCAGAAAATTAGCGTACATATTTTGCGAGGGAATACATGTAAATGAATTAATGGTCAAATTAGGATACGGGATTGTAGCTTATATTACTAAACCGAACACTACACTGCTTCCACAAATGTTAGATGCAGAAAAGAAAGCAAAATCAACTAAAAGTGGAGTGTGGAGTATCAAAGGCTTTGTGGATGAAAAGAAACATCATTATAACCGAAATGATGCCGCTTAACGCATATCACTCAAGCATAGTAAGAATACTAATGCTTTGAGATTAAAATAAGGAGGTTTTTAAGTGTGAAAGAGAATAAAAGAAACATGATCTTATCGTTTGTTATTTCGATTGTCTTTATATTTTCGAGCATGATGCCTTTCAGTAATAACGAATACATCTATGTTATTTCAAAAATTGGAGCTGCAGCTGGTGTAATAAACATTGTGATGATGAGTGTTTTTTTGTATGTTCAAAGCAAAAAAATGAGATATTCATTGAATTAAACTGTAAGAGAGAAAGTTTTCCTTACTCACATTAAAAAGAGAGTGGTAAGGAAAACCGTGAAGGAGATGGAATAGATGAGTCAGGTAGCGGGATTCTTGAAATTCGTTTTAGCGAAAGAAAAACGATACGTATATTTGGCTGTATCAGAAAAGAGAAACAAACGTGTAAACACGCACATTTTTTATAAATTTGGTCAAATGGAAAAAGCATTGGAAAGTATGTACGAAATGCGGGATGATTTCGAGAATAAGTTCCCGATAGAACTAAAAGAAAAAGGATATGATTGGGAAGATATCAACGATTGGATACTTTCCATTGAGACAGGATTCTCAAAGCATGGAAATAAGCTAATCACATACGGACGCTAAGTAGAGCAGAACATTAAATGAGGTGAATGAAGAATGGCGTTAATTCGAAAGTATCATATTGCAATTGCTTGGACGATAGCTACTAGTGCAATGTTAATTAGTTTGTTTTTCAGTGAATGGATGAAGCTGCCGCCATGTGATTTGTGCTGGTACCAAAGAATGGCCATGTATCCATTAGTATTAATATTGGGTATAGGCATGTATAGAAAAGATCCATACGTAAGTACATATGCATTTCCATTTGCATGTATTGGCTTATTAATAGCCGTTTATCAAATAACGATTCAGGCTTTTCCTGTTAGTGAGATGAAGATTTGTTCAGTAGGAGTTTCTTGTACAGAAGATTACTTAAATTTATTCGGTTTCATCTCGATACCTATGCTATCATTTGTTGGATTTTTAGCTATTATAGTATTTTTATATATAAAACCAGATAGTAAGTAGTAGTCAAACAGAACGATAAGTATGAACTCTACAAATTTAGATACAAACAAATTTATTCAAAATAAAATAAAAAATATTAAGGAGATAACAAAAATGACAACAATGCAACTAAATAAAGAAATGAACAAAATTCCAGAGGCAGATGTAGAATTACTTAAGATCATGGCTCACCCAGTTAGGCTACAAATTGTAAAAGAGTTAGAACATCGTAAGATTTGCAATGTAACACAGTTAACGGAGCTATTAAATATACCTCAATCTACCGTATCTCAGCATCTATCTAAAATGCGCGGGAAAATTCTTCGTGCAGAAAGAAAAGGATTGGAGATGTACTACCATGTTGCGAATGCTAAAGCATGCCAGATTGTCGGAGTATTAGGTCTGTAATTCTAACTCAAAATAGAGTGATAGAAAGAGTATTGTTAAATATAGCTGCAACAGCTGATGTACTGCAGAATGATAAATTCACAAGCTTAGAGTGTAGTCCTTCTAATAATGGAGGAGCTGACTGTGGTGAAAAATTGATATAAGAGAGTTAATAAAAAAGAGTGCAGAACATGTCTGCATTCTTTTTTATTGTGCCCTAGATACAATAGATAAAGTATTTTGTTGTGTACGACTATGAATAGGGGGTACCGTGTTTTGCTATGCAAAAACGATACTTTCGACTTTTCAAGCAAAGGAAATATCGAGTTTATTGATGTGTATAGTGAAGATTAAAGTTTAGAATATTCTGTGTCAACATTATCAATTTACTATAGTTTACAATTATGTAAAAATAGAACTGATTATAATTTTCCGTAAATATTAGATTAAAAGCTATCAAAGGGGTAATGTGAGCATTTATAGCCTGCTTATAAACGGTGACTGGGGATACAAACAAGAGTGTGATCAAGTACTGGTAGAATTTATCAAACAAAATGAGGTGACTGTAACTTGAGAGAAATTGCGAAAAAAGTACAAATGATACGTTTACAAGAGGAGCATTTTGGTCGTAAGGCAGACGCAGAACAGTATTCTGCCAAGCAATGTAAAATAGAAAGAGAGAGTATTAAATTAGAAAAAAATATAGTTAAAAAACGAACTCAAAAATTTCAAACGACAGAAGAAAAATGGGACACAAAATGTAAAAAAGCAGTACAATTATTTAATAAAGGAGAGGAATATCCAACTATTGCAAAAATACTGAGGTGCAATGTGAGTAGTTTGTATAGAGAACTTAAGAAACGGGGCGCATTACAAATACCAAAGCAGGTAGCAGCATCTAAATCATTAAAATCACCCATAACATCAACACAAACAAAAAAAACGAATTTCGAACGATATAAAGAATATTATATGTACAAATAGAAGAATTCATGGCTATAAATCTATACCTGATTCTTTAGTATTAATAAGCTCAGATTATACAGGATAAAATGAAAAAATGCATATTTAGCAGCAAATCTTCTTACAGTATTTATAGAACATCTGCAAATGTTAAAATAAGAATAATTTGTCTAAAGTAAAAGAATCCCCATGTCATAAAGGATTCTTTTAGAAGGGTTAGAGAGCTGTCGTTACTTGTCTCATATCCATTTTACGTACAATAGTAAGAAAATTCAATCTTATTTTATGTTTCTCAATATATTTTGTTCATTTTTATATTCTAATATAGATAATTCTTTTTATTTATGTATTTCTCTCTACATATCTTCTTGGAGTGAATCCTTATACTAAGGATTCTTTTTTTATTGCTTCATATATTAATATAATTTAAATAAAGTTCTAAAATGTAGTATATTAATAATGAAATGCTGGGGTTCATGATAGTTTATAAAGCAACTGTTGAAATCGCCTGCTTATAAAGGAATTGTTGTTTTCCATTGCTGGAGATCAGCACTGAAAATTTATCCACTGCAATAATGATTCCAGGTATTCTAACTCCGTTGATTAGAAAAATATTTACTACTCTTTTTTCTTCAATTAATTTTTTATAAAAATTTTCTTGTGAATACATTAATAGCCTCCTCATCTCTATGAATATTCTAATTTTTTAAAATTCTTTTCAGGAATGTAATGGTGTAATTATAACATTTTTATGGAGATTCTTATAAAATATAAAAGCCCTCACAATGAAGTGAAGACCTTCGTTTATTTATCATCCGCCAGTATGGCCGTGAGCATATTGTACGATTTTATCCTCGCTAAGAGCTTTCTGTGTATCAGTTACATTGCTAGCGTTAAACATAAATGTGAATACAGCTGTTAATCCAATTAAGCTAAATATTATTTTTTTCATTTTAAAGCCTCCTTTTCAAAGTTTTGTTCTTCTGCTTGATGGCTAAGATAAAAATAATCACTTGCTTTTGAGCGGTTATTTTCTTGATGGAATAAAACTGCTAATTTTTTAGCGTATTCTTGCACATATTCATGTAGCTCTTCTCTATAAAAATAAGAAATTCCTGCTTTAATTGTCTTTTCTAATTCGTCAGCAGTGACTTGTTGATTTAATTTTTCTAAAATTAAAAAGTGATGTTCATACTCTTCATTTTTAAGTTCTCTACAAATTTCCAATCCTCTATCTATAAGGTTAGAAGTTTCTTCGTATTCGCCAATTTTCATATGCTCTCTAGCTTTGATAAAGATCGCTTTATAATCTTTAGGGAGTTCTTGTGTAACTTCAGATAGATAGCGTATTGCTAATTCCGATAAATTTTGGCTAGAATACATTAAACCTAAGTTGTGACGTACAAACGTAATGTATTTTTCTTCGCCAGATTTTTTAAATGTATTAATAGCTGTAATAAAGTGTTCTTCAGCTTCCTCAAATTGTTTTAAATTCGTACAAGCCAATCCAATTAAATTATCACATAATCCAATAGTAGTCTCATATCCTGCATGCTTTTTGAAGATCTCCTTTGCTTTGGTAGATTCTTTGATTGCTGCAAGAGGCTTATAGATATGGTAATGAAAAGTTGATAGTTTGAAATAAAATTCAGCGTGTTCAATTTCATCCGGAATATGGTTTAATAGTACTTCGGCCTTGTTATAATGTTCCCTTGCACTTGTGAAATTACCTGTAATATTCGAATGAATAGCTTTAAAGAAATAGTAGTAGTATTGTAAAAACTGATCTGCAGGTACATCCAATGAATCCACTTTATCAAAGCTTTCTTTCCCGATACTTAAACTATCAATCATATATTGATGACGAAAATCTAGTAGAGAATAGTATAGAAGTAGATTTTGGTCTTCCTCAATGCTATGTATTTTTTGGTCAATCTCAAGTTTTAATTTATGCGCCTCTCCTATGTGTCTGGCACGAATCTCTATATACCAGTCATTTAACATTTTGGTAACTTGCTCATTCCCCTTTACTGAAACAATTATTATATATTCCCCCATCCTATAGAAGTAACTTAATGCTATTTATTACCATCATAGCAAACTAGAAGCATTATTTGAGTGATTTTAAACTATTTTTCAACAAAATTCAGAAAAAATAGTTAACTTATAGTAATTTTCTTTATATTAATACTTTCATCTATACCAATTCACATTTGCGTGAAAGGAGAGTGCTTAGAAATGAAAGCAGAACGAATTTTTGAGGGTACTAGTGAAGATGGAGTATGGAATAAGGCTATATTCAAGGTGAAAGAAGGTATCTATTATTATGTATCTGAGAATAGTACGATTGAGGTAACTGGACATGAATTTCTAGATGTATGCACATTAGAAGAAGTACACCAGGGAGATGATCATAATTTGGTTGCTGTAAAAGGGGATGAAAGAGACCTTTTACAACAGTTAGAGCTGGATGGTTTTAATTGTGAAGACGTTGAATGGGGAGACCTTAATCTATTGGATAACGAAATTCTAAGTAGTAAGGATGCAATAGAAGAATGGGAAATTGAAGCATCTACATTACGCAAAAGAATAAATGATTTTCCAAAAGGTTCAATTCGTAAAATTGGTACAACATTTGCTGTGACTAGATTTGGGATGCGCTGTGTCTTCGGTTCAAATAATCGATAAGAAAAATAAGATAAGGGAGTGGCTATCAATGAAGAATCACATCAGGAGTTCTAATGGGCAATTACTGCAAACCAATAAGACATGATCGCACCTAAAACAAAAGCAGCGTGAAATCATATTTCACTGATGATGTCCGCTAATACTTAACGTAAGTTTTGGTTCCATTGCTACACATACCCCCTGCTTCTCAAGAAACTGAGAAATTGAAAATTCAAGCTGAGAATGAGAAGTTAAAAGCGGAAAATAAGAAGATCGAAGCTGAAGGTAATGCTGAAAAAGCTCGTATCGAGGCTCAAGGTCAAGCTGATGCAAACCATAAAGTTCAACAATCACTAACTCCCGAAGTACTTGAAAAGATGGAGAAAGAAGCTAGAATCAAACATGGCTGGGTTGAAGTTAATGGTGGCTCGGTAATCACACAAAAATAATAGAAAGAAGACACTCAAACGAGTGTCTTCTTTCTATTATTTATAAACATCCACGTATAAATCAAATCCAACTCTAACCCCATTAGAAGATTTATTTTCTTCTAGAATTTTATAGTATTTAGGTATTGTTACCCCAGACATGTCAAATTGAACATTATACCAAGTGCCATGCTGCTTATATTCTGAACTTAATCTTATAGTTTTTACAATTTTATTAGTTGCTGTATCTACTAAATGGTATGCAATATCTGGAGAAGCATCATTAGCTGTAGACTCTTGCCATCCATGTATCGTAACTTTCTTATTACTCTCTAAATAGAATTTTCCTATTGCTTCATAAGGTTGAGATCCACTAGCGATATACTTGTCCACCGGTCCATTGAAAGTTTGAAGAGTGTTTACTGCCATAGTTTGTACGTTGTATGTTTTATATAATGCTGGTTGAGATTGATTTGAAGTTTCTTGGGCGCTTGCTAGAGTGCCTTCGCTTAATAGCATAGAAGCTGCGAGTACAGACATGATAGTTTTTTTATTATTTCATTCCTCATGATACGGTTTTTTGATAGTTCTTATGAACTTCATATTTACTGTACATTAATACTGTATATTTGTATACACGGTTAAAGATATGTTAACGAAATAGTCATAATATTTAGATTTTAAATATTTCTCAACTTTTTTCTTATTGACATAAATTAAATAGAATCTAAATGTGAGTTAAATTAACTACTTAATCGGAGGTAATTTAATGTTAGAAATCACAAAAGTACAATTAGGGGTACAGACACACCGCTATCAAGCTAAGAAAAGGAAATACCCCCAAGTATCGAACTTTCTAAACCAGCTAAACAGAAAGGTTCACCAAAGTAATATACAAAAAAGGGACTAAGAAATATTTCTTAGTCCTTTTTTTGTATATTACTTATTGAACCATAGCAGATACGATTACAGTAAATTCAGACGTAGCATTTTTAGGGTTGGCAATATAAAGAGATCTTTTAGATACGACACTTGTTCGATTGCCACTTAATACACCAGAGAAATGAGTAGGATCTGGTGCAGCGGACTTATCTTCCATTACATTAAAACTAATAAAATCCGGATCTCCCCCACCTTCAATCTCCCATTTTAAATATTTTGTTCCTGCAGGAAGATTTTCAGTACTAAAGTTGCCACTGGAACGATTTTTCTGTCCTGGTTGTGGTCCTTTACTCGATCTTACTCTTGCAATCTCTACTGTCGCTTTTGTTTCCATATCCATTCCCCTTTTCATAATAAAGATATATTTTAGTTAGGTTACTACAGTAACCTAACTAAAATATACAATTTGTAGAAAAAAATGGGTATTGAGAAATATTGAGACTTCTTTATTAATTCAAATTCTTTATTCATAAATTAAAGCATATATTTTTATTCCAACTAATGATGTAGCATTCCTAACATTATCAATGTACATTTCTTTTTTTTGTACTACTTCAGTTCGATTTTCGTGTAAAATATCGCTAAAAATAAGGTCATCCATGTCCCGAAATTTATCTTCCATTACATCAAAAAGAATATGATCTAAATCGCCACCACCAGCTAGTTCCCATTTCAAAAACCTTGTGCCTTCGGGTAAAATTGCAGTGCTAAATAACTGACCTGGATATGTAATTGTTATTAATTGTTTCCTTTTTATCTTCATTTCCATACCCCCTTTTTCATTAAGCATCATTTACTAAAATATATATTTTTTAGAGGTATTTAGGTATTGATAAATTTTACATAATAGCCGTTATCGACAATCAAAAACATTCGAATTCTATTATGTTGCCTTCAGGATTTAGCTAATGACTTGTAACTTTCTTAAATAGAGGTAATACCAGTACACCCACATATAAGGGATGATATAGGAGAAAAATGTCCAAACAATATTCCAGCCGTTACCATATACGACTTTCCCACTTAAAACTAATGTCATTTCAAGAAGAGTAGTAAATAGCGATATGAAAAAGACCATCAAGTAAGGTCTTTTGGTTTTCTTTATAAAGAATATCAAGTAACTTGCCAAAATCGGATAAACTCCTATATTGAAAGGTAAGCCAGACAAAGTTTTTTGATTAAGGAAAGGAGCAATTCTCCAAAAACCACAATAAAAGCCGAATTCATTTACAACAAAAGCAACAACACAAAAAAATGAACCAATCAGAGGTATAATCCTTCTCTCTTTTTTGTAAAGATGAAAAATTCCAACAGCCCAAGGTAACACAAATGCAATTAGAATATTAAATAGCATTTTGACTCTACCTTCCTTTCCTTATAACCATCTTCACCTTACTCCTTATAATTTAAACTAAAAAAGTTTTCCGAACCAACGCAATATGATAATTACAATCCACTGAGGTATGATTAAATTATAAGACTGCTTAATTCTAATTTTGCTTTCAAAAATATATCCCATATACAAATCTAATTTACATAACCAATCATTATCGGTATCCAATATATTTAGGAATCTAAAAGAATCCCTTCAGAAAACCCTTAGATGTTTCACAGTTCCAAAAGGTTATACTTATGGTTTTTTTTATTTTCATACATCTAAAGATAAAAAGAATCCTTGATACGTCTGTAAAGTGTTTCAAAAGGTTTGAAAACATATTTTTGAAGTACTAAATAATTAATGAGACCTTTTGAAGTATTTTTTGTTATAATTTCATATAGAAACAATTTTGAAGGGATGTCTATTTTTTGAATACAAGAAAATTCGGATATATAAGAGTCAGTAGCAAAGATCAAAATGAAGATCGCCAGATTGAAGCAATGAAACAACTCATCACTGACAAACGAGATATTTTTGTCGATAAGCAGAGCGGAAGAGACTTTAACCGTGAACAATACCAACTTGTAAAACGCATGTTAAGAAAAGATGATATTTTATATATCCACTCCTTAGATCGTTTCGGAAGAAATAAAGAAGCTATCCTTCAGGAATGGAAAGAAATTACCCAAAATATACAAGCTCATATTGTCGTATTAGATATGCCACTTTTAGATACAACTCAATATAAAGATAGTTTAGGAACTCTTATTACTGATTTGGTACTTCAAATCTTATCGTGGCTTGCTGAAGAAGAACGGACAAAAATAAAAACTCGCCAACGTGAAGGCATTGAAGCTGCAAAGAAAAAGGGAAAGAATTTAGGGAGACCCACAACCGAGATAACCCAAGAATTTATTGATTCTTATAATCAATGGAAAGAAGGGAAGGTCACAGCGCTATACGCCATGAAAAGATGCAATATGACTAGTCCTACATTTTACAGAGTGGTCAAAAGATATGAAAATAGGGAGGTATAAAAATCAATATCCTTACAAGAGAACTCAAAAATACAATACAAGGATTTTCAGCTTATTTATTTAACAAAGGAAGAAAACCCTCTACAATCAAGCGCTATATATACGATGTGGAAAGTTTTATTCAATGGCTGCACCAATCAAAAAGGTTTACTGAAAATAATCTTTTTGAATCACTCCATAAAAAAGATTTCGAAGCTTTTTTTAATTATTTAAAAGAAGTTCGTCAATACTCTGATAAAACTATACACCGCATATATATTGTCTTAAATAGATTGTACGAATACTTAGATTTACCAAGTCCAATTGAAGGAATTATTCATATAAATCCACCTGATCGGGCATTACGCAGTCAGGATTTTGTTTCTTTCCAAGAAGAGAACATTTCTATCGTTAAGTTGCTTCTGGACTATGGATTATCTTTAAAAGAGCTTGTGTCTTTACGAATGTACCACGTTCATTTCGAAAGTAATACGTTATCTATTGCTGAAGACTCAAAAATAAATCGTACAATCCATTTGAAAGAAGAGGACAAATTACATTTATATAATTACTATAAAACTATTCCTGAACCTGTTCGCCCAAAATACCACAGCAGCGATCCATTATTTATTGCTTTTGACTTTACTCGTGGGACATACCATTGGAGCTATGACGATAATGCACCAAAGTTTCTAACTGAAATCTCGGTACAAAAAATGATCCGTTTAGAAGTGAAACGTGCTAATCTTCGAAAGGGAATTTCTGCCCAACACTTTCGGAACTTCTTTTTTTTAAGGGAAATCAAACAGAAAAACACCCCTGAACAAATCATGCAGCAGATTGGATTTAAATCTCACTTATCCTTAAAAAGATATTACAATTACTATAAGAAAACTACAGCGAATACAGATTAAAAACAATCTCTTAATATGTAATTTATATATATCTACAGATTTACAATGAAAAAGATAAGAATTAAGCTTTTTTTACTACCGTTAACGGTGATTATGTGAACTTCACATCAGATTGGTATTTAATTTTTATAAGTTGATTGAACATCTAAAAGGAGTATGGGGTATTTTGAGAAAAACTAAACTGAGAAACTATGTGAAATTATTCTTTCTCTACTTAATTATAATTTTAATATATTTCCTATTGTTTGATTACAGTAAAGTGTGTATTAAGGCAAAAATAAATAACGAATTTTTATATCAATTGTATATATTAATAGAACGTATTAGTATGGGTTTGGGAATATATTTTATTCCAGATAAGCTAGGTATTAAGATTAAATTCAGATTTAAATTTCTTATAGCAGTTATCGCAATGATAACTACTATAATTTCTCTTGGTATAGTCGGTTTAATGGAATAGCTTTGATAGCTTCATATTTTATTATTAAGTGGCTTGATAAAAAGTTAACGTTTAGCAAAATCTATATTTCTACAAATAATTGCACTTCTGCTAGGTGGGGTTATATTAACTGATGTAGACATCCTCACTTGAATTCCACAATATGGTATAATTTAGTTGTGAAGTTAAAAGGGGTGTGGTATGGAAGACGTATATGGGGTCACTATATCAAAAAAAGAAAATTGTAAGTTTAGGCGCAATTTAGACATAAATTAATCTAGTAAACCTTCCAAACCAAAAAACATTCATCAAGTCGGGAGCATAAAAATATTAATTAGCTAGGGTGATAATATGCATATTTGGACACTGACGAATTGGCAGAAACATTATAATCTTGAAGAGAAGAGTCACCGTACTGGATTACAGTTGAAATTTGATAAAGATGTTGATCCTGAAATAAGAAGAGCAATTAAAGAATTTTGTAAATGGTTGCGACAAGAATATTTTTTCCCAGTTAGAGTGCCTATATATACGTTAAATCTGTATATAAAATTAAAACAATGTAAGGAGAGTTAGTTTATGGAATATTCTTCGAGCCATTTGATCGAAATGATGAACCGTATATTCGCATTTCAACAGGGGATTATTATGATACGTTAGAGAAAAATGGAAAAGATAACGCATTAGGATTTTATCTGGTTACTATTGCGCATGAGTTGACGCATTATTTCCAATGGATTAATGGTATAAATTTAACCGCAATTGGATATGAAAGGCAATCTACTACCTATTCAGAATATATTATTGATGAATATAAAGAAACGAGAGAGCACCCTTAATAATCTCCTTAATTAATAAAATCGGTTTTGATGCAAAAATTTAGGATAAAAACATAGATTTAATGTATTACACAAAAGGTTAAAAACCAGTAAAAATCTGTCCAAACTGTGTCTAAACGTACAATTTTCTTTTTTTGATATGGTTACCCCTAATATGTGAGCACCTATTGTAATTGTAGCTGGGCTTGCTGGTCTAGTCGTAACCGGAGCCTTTACATACGTAACATATCTAAATAGACAAGCGCAAAAGAAAATAAATCAAGCCGCTACAATTATTGAGCGATCTCAATCCATTACTACCATAGCTCAAGAAAAAATCGATGAATTATTAGAAAAACAAATAGAACTTAATGAATTATCTACCTCACTTGCTACAAATCAAAAAGCAGATATAACTCTTAAAAATAAAAATATCAAATTAGATTTTATCAAAAAAGGTCTGTTAACTTTACATTCTGAAATACACGGGACGTTTTTAAACGAACCTACAGAACTTCAAGAAAAATATGACATGTTTAAAAATAGCTATAATCGTTTAGGAAATACCCATACAAAGTTATCCTTAAAATGTAATACAAAGATAATAAAAGGTAGGGTTATAAACATACAAGATATAGAAAATAGTAAAACTTTAGAACATGAATGCACAGAACTAAGACTAGAAATCAATGATTATCTAGAAAAACTTCCCGAAAATGACTAATTAACAAAATATAGATTTGAATCATATTTCTCAATGGACAATATAAATTAATGTGGTAAAATATTATTCGGATGAAAATCCAAATTCATATTATTAAAATTAAAGTGGTTATCAAGTCGGAGGAAGGCACCTTAGGGTGTCTTTTCTTTATGCAATTTAGAAGCTTGGAAAAGGGTATGTAATAATGCATATTAAGTCGATTGGATATTATGATATACTTTCAAAGTGTGATACATGATTTCTTTAGATTGGAAAACTAAACCTTATCTACCCAATTGTGGGGGACGCCTTATGGCGTCTTTTTTTTTCAAAAGGACCTGCTCAATTAATCCCTAAAAACATAAAGTAAAATGAATCCGTTAAAATACCTAAGTGACCCCTTCTAGGGGGCATTTCTTTTTATTAGCTTGATAGCGATGTGGCAAGCACCCTATAAAAGGATAAGATGGGGCGCTGTATGCGATGAAAGTCGCACGTACAGTGCTAAGCGGGGGAAAAGATGGAGATAACTTCAAAGTCTTACCTATCGCAACTAGTTTAGCTGTAGTTTGACAAAAAAGGACCTGCTATAAATAGCAGGCCCTTTCCTAAAATGGCAAAGAGTAACTCTTACCTTACTCTTCTCTAAATATAATATATCACTTTAATTAATAACGCGATATATTGATTTAAAATTTTTTATGTATTTAAAAAAATGAGAATATACCCTAGTGCGGCGCACGACTAGGGCATAAAAGTTAGTTGGTAAATATCTTCATAATTAATACTAACACATTATTTATATGCAATATAAATAAATTATAATATTTAAATACATTGCGATGAATTTTTATGAAACCTTCATTTTGGACTAAAGGAGGATGAATATGCGTATCAAATAGTAATCACCGTTAGTATTTTAAATAAAGCTGAATTAGAAAATAGTGTTCTTAAGATAAATATCTTGAGAACACTATTTTTTTAGAGCTACTATTGTCATCACTATAAAGTAGTATACAATCTTTAAAACAAAAAGGGCTTAATCAAACATAGAAATTTCATTTTGGGGGCAACTTGTTCTGTTAGGTTGATGGGCATGTATGGTGACCCCTAATAGATAAATAAGGTGGTAAGGCAATGGATAAACAGCAGCGAGATAAAGAAGAACGAGAAAACATCATCAAAATGATACGAGATTTAAAGGCTAGAGGAGTACATAACAGCGCGGAAGCTATTGTAAATCATCATGGATACATCGTTTTAGCGGAGTTAATTAAATAGAAGAGCCCCGAGCAAAGGGATGTTGAGGGATTCGGGGCTCTCTAATATGAGTTGTACCGAGAATGAAGGGACTCGGTAAAGTTATATTATCATAATTTTCAAAAATAAAAAGTGGTAAATGTGTCCAATTGAAAAGCCCATAGAAGAGTATATCACTCTAGCTAAATAGAGAGGGGAATGGGAATTGAATCTAGAGAGTTTTGGTCAACAGCTAATAATTACTGGTCTTGTGAGATTAGTTGAGGAAGAAGATTATACGCCACATGAAGCATTTCAACTGTTAGAAACGATTAAAAGAAATACGTTCCATACGCTTTTAGAACTAAAAAAAGAGTCTAAAGCTAAATAAAAAATGAGCCATGAGTGTGAAACTCAACGGCTCATTTTATAAGGGTAAGGTCGAATTGGTGACCTTACAAACTTACAATACCACAAATTCACAAATATAGATAAGTCTTCTATCTTCTGAATATTCAGTAATCTAACGGTATCTCCCACCTAGCAAATGGGTTCCTGGATATTCCGATGCGCGAAGCATCAGAAAGGAGTGAGAATAATGTATCCCCTAGCTAAAAACTAGCATAATAAAAAGCCTGTACAGAAGCACAGGCCAGTTGTAACACAACGGTAATTATATTTTAACAGAATAGTTAGAAATTATCAAAGCAAAATAAAAAAACGACTTACCCCTAAGACGGTTTGGATATTAAAAATGAAAAAACGCCCAGTTGGGAGACAGGGCGTTTCTCGAAAAGTCGAAAGATTAAGATGCCTTCATTATATCACATCGACTTTTCGTAGTAAATAAGGAGGAATGTGGAAATGAAAGTTTTAACAAATCAAACCTTGTATCAACGTGATCATTGCGGAAAACGCCTACTTACAAAACACGGCGCAAAAGTCCATGAAGAACAATATTGCTCAGTGGTTCTAGAAAGGAAAAAAAAGAAAAACAAGCTAAATGCAAGCACAAAAACATAGATACGCATTATGGATACATCCCTGGTGAAGCAGTTATGGAACCGCAGTATGACTATTGTGTAGATTGCGGGAAAACAATCGGATGGGGTGAAAGATGTGGTTGAAATTAAAGATAAACATGTAGAACGTGCAGTCGAAACTTTAAAGCAAATGTCTGATAAAGAACAAGACAGTGTGAAAAAGATAGATCTTGACTATGTAATCACAGTTTTAACAAATAAACCACATGGCGAAATGCCGTTCTAGGAGGAAATAAACTATGAAACTTTATGACTTAACAAATAATTACCGCGAACTACAAATGATGATTGAGGATGGCGTAGATCCATCAGCATTGGAAGATACATTACAAGCAATTGAAGAAAGCATTCAAGATAAGGCGCAAAATATCGCTCTATTAATCCGCAACCTTGAAGCAGATACAGAAGCTATCAAGTTAGAAGAAAAACGATTAGCAGACCGTAGAAGAGCGGTAGAAAACAACTGTAAGAGCTTAAATAAGGAATGTTATTTTATTTTGTGCGAGTTTGACCTACTATTTTGTATGTGATCTACTTTCTATCTTATAACAATCCGCCAATATATCTTTTAAATATTCCTTATATTTGGAGCATAGCATTTCTGGAGAAATGATTTTAATTTCTTTACCGAAAGACAAAAAATACTGAACTAGAAAATCTATCTCCTTTTCTCCAAAAGTCCCAATAATGTATTTATTTTCTTCTTCTTGAAGAGATATGTTATCGTAAATGCGTTTATAGAACTGTTCGAACCCTTTATCACTAACTTTGACTTTAAAAGAAAAAGGGCGTTGTGTATTTAATTGTTTTCTAAATAAAGAACTAATTGTCTCTTCAGTAAAAGGAATGCTTTCTTTATCTTTATACTTTACGGATTGAATATAGTCACAACGAAAATTTCGAAATTCATTTTTGTCTAAACCCCAACTAAAGCAATACCAATTTCCATCCGTAATTAATAATCTTAGGGGTTGAATGACTCTTTGATTGTTGCCATAGCGACAATAACTGATTTCTATTACCTTTTTATTGAATATTACAGAGAAAAGTTCTCCTAAAAAGGGAGACTCTTTTTTTGATTTGTTCCTACAAATTGGATGACTTGATCCGCCTATTGAACCATTTCTTTTTGCTTCTTTGGCAGTATAGCTAATAGTTTTTCTTTAATTTCTTTGTAGTCTTTATCAAATGGAGTTTTTAACAATGTTTTTAATAGTTGTAGCGAAAAGAATATAGAATGTAATTCATTATTACTAAAATAAATTGGTGGTAGAAGTTGATTTTCTAACATGTGATATCCACCATGACTTCCCTTTTCAGAATAAAGAGGAACACCTAGTTCTTCTAAGGAAGAAATGTCTTGTAAGGCGGTACTTCTAGAAATATCGAATTCTCCAATCAAGTCGTTAAGGTTAAAATTCTTTTTTGAATTGATATAGATCATTTCTTGAATGAGTCGCTCGTCTTTTTTCATAAAAAGCTCCTAATGGTATCATGTTTTGATACTATTCTATCATATACTGAAGGTATCAAAAATAAAGGTGTGAAAGTATTATGAAACAGTACTCTAATGCTGAAGAATTAATTGAATCAATCGATAAAGCCTATAAGAAATTTATTGAAGAATTTAAGGTGATTCCTGAAGAGTTGAGAGATAAACATATCTCTGAAGTGGATAAATCTCCTTCTGAAATACTTTCTTATCAATTGGGGTGGATCAACTTGTTGTTATCGTGGGAAAAAGACGAACAATGTGGACTTGACGTACAAACGCCCACTCCAGACTACAAATGGAATAACTTAGGTAAACTTTATCAATCTTTTTATGAGCAGTACGGTGTTTTAACCTTAAAACAGCAGGAGGAAGAATTGACAAAGTTAGTTCGAAAGTTAGTCGATTGGATAAATGATCTTTCTGAAAAAGAATTATTCCAATCAGAACAAAGAAAATGGGCCACAACAAAAGCAATGTGGCCTGTTTGGAAATGGGTGCATATCAATACAGTTGCTCCATTTATGAATTTCAGAACTAAAATTCGCAAATGGAAAAAAATAGTTTTATAAGTAATTTAAGAAAAGTAAGTATCCAGAAAGTTAGACAAAAGACAATAAAGTCCATTTCTTATACACTAAAAGAAATGGACTTTATTTATTTGAATTTTCTTAGTGTACGAAATTCGCGCTTTGTTGAAGGAACCTCATCGCTATCAAGCTAATACAAAGAAAGAGAAATGATTATATGAAAACATCACTTCTCTTTCTTTGTATTTACGAGTGCCTCCAAAAAGAAGGAATGGTTGACGTACCCCATAAATGATTACTTTTTCATCCATGTATCTACTAATTTTTTATTCTTTTTTATCCATTTTTCAGCGGCCTGTTCAGGGTCATTCGATTCATTAATCATGGTCATCAACGTTCCGAGTTGCTCATCGGTCATGTTCCAGTTATCAAAATACTTTATAAGCTCTGGATAATCTTTTTCAAATCCTTTACGAACAGAGTAATAAATATCATCTTTTTCTCCATACACCTTTTTAGGATCTTTTAAATATTTAAGATCAAACTCTGAAAAAGCCCAATGTGGATTCCATAATGTTACTGCAATGGGTTTCTTTTGACTATATGCTTTTTTTAATTCACTCATCATAGCGGCTTCTGAAGATTGAACAAGATTTAGCTCTATCCCATATTTGTGTATCGCTTTATCTGTTAAGCCCATTAAACTGCTACCAGGTTCAATACCAATAATTTTATTGTTAAATTTATCCTTATTTGCATTCAAATCCTCAATACTATTGATATCTGTCATGTATGAAGGAACAACTAAACCAAGACCAGTACCTTTATACCACGCTGACTTTATTACAACATCATCCTTATATTTTTCATATAATGGCTTATCAGTAATTGGTAGCCAGACCTCTAAGTTGGCGTCCACATCTCCTCGTGCTACCCCGGTCCAAACGGCTGCCTTTTCTAAATATAACAATTCAACTTTATAACCTTTTTCCTCAAGTAATACTTTCCACATATTTGCGGTAGCTATGTTTTCTTTCCAACTCGTTACACCAATTTTAATTTTTCCCTTTGCATTACTGTTCACGCCACTACAAGAAGTAGTAATTATGCTAATTAATAATAGTATGCACAGAAGCCATATTTTTTTCTTCATCAAGCTCCTCCTAGTCTCTATGATTAGATATTTCTTCTTTAACTAACGCAGAAAATTATTTCGGTAAAGCTAAATACTTTATAATTATAAATAAATATTTTATAATTATAACTATGAATAATATAAACTAACTATTAATAGCTTAACAAAAAAATAAAAAAAAGTCTTTGATGAACTATTGTAATGTACTATTTGGTTTAGAAATAGTTACAGTATTTGTATAGAGTCAAAGAAAAGGAGTGAAAGAATGAAAGAAACGAAATTACGTGTTGAAAACGTTACAAAAGTATTTGGAAAGAACCCTTCTAAAGGAATCGCTTTACTAGAAGAGGGAAAAAGCAAAGCTGCTATATTAAAAGAAACTGGTATGAATATTGGCGTGAACCAGGCAAAATTCGATGTTTATGCTGGCGAAATATTTGTCATTATGGGATTATCCGGTAGTGGGAAATCTACACTTGTTCGTATGTTAAATCAGTTAATCAAACCGACTTCTGGCCATATATATATTGATGGTGAAGATATCGCAACAATGGGAAAAGAATCTCTTCGAAAAGTAAGAAGAAACAAAATGAGTATGGTATTTCAAAAATTCGCCTTATTCCCTCATCGAACGGTTTTACAAAATGTTGCATATGGTTTAGAAATACAAAAAGTATCAAAAGAAGAACGAGAAACAAAAGCGTTAGAATCTCTAAAATTAGTAGGTCTAGAAAACAATAAAGATAGTTATCCGGAACAACTTAGCGGTGGTATGCAGCAGCGTGTTGGTATCGCAAGAGCACTAACAAATAATCCAGATGTCCTACTGATGGATGAATCATTTAGTGCTTTAGATCCGATTATTCGAAAAGAAATGCAAAATGAATTATTAGAACTGCAAGATAAAATGAAAAAAACGATTATTTTTATTACACACGATCTAGATGAAGCACTCCGAATTGGTGATCGTATTGCTTTAATGAAAGACGGAGAAATTGTTCAAATTGGAACACCAGAAGAAATTATGGTGAGCCCTGCAAATGAATTTGTAGAGCAATTTGTTGCTGATGTAAATTTAGGAAAAGTTTTAACCTCTGAATCCATTATGAAAAGACCGGAAACCTTATTAATTGATCGCGGTCCACGTGTTGCACTCCAAATCATGAAAAATGCTAGTGTTTCTAGCGTATATGTAGTGAATAAGAAACATGAGTTTTTAGGTGTCTTAACTGCTGATAATGCTAGTAAAGCTGTTAAAAGACAGGTTCCGATAGCGGATTTATTAGTAACAGACATTCCTCCTGTTTATTTAGATACTCTATTAGAAGAAATGTATATAAAAATGGTTAAGGCAAAGTTACCTCTTCCTGTTCTAGATGATAAACATAGATTACGAGGGATAATAAAGCGTGAAAGTATTATTCAAGCTTTAGCAGGAAATATAGAGGAAGAGGTGAATGATAATGAATAGTATTCCACGGATTCCTTTAGGAGAATGGGTTGATACACTTGTTACAAGTTTGTATCAGCATTTTGAAGGGTTTTTCAAAGGATTTTCTTTTATTATCGGAGGATTTGTTGATTTATTAACAAATCTATTAATATTCATCCCAGCCATTATTTTTATTACAATCACATGCCTATTAGTTTGGTACACCTCCCGTAAAACTTCACTGATAGTATTTTCTTTAATTGGATTTCTGTTTATCCTTAACGTTAACTATTGGGAACAGACCATGCAAACACTAGCGCTTGTCTTGACGTCTGTTATTATCTCTATCATTATAGGTATACCAATTGGGATTTTGGCATCTCAGAACGAAAGGTTTTCCAAATTTTTAAAACCAACTCTTGATTTTATGCAAACAATGCCTGCATTTGTTTATCTTATTCCGGCAATTACATTCTTTGGTGTTGGAGTAGTACCAGGTATTATTGCATCTGTTATTTTTGCAATGCCACCTACTATTCGCTTTACTGAGTTAGGGATTAGGCAAGTACCAGAAGATTTAATTGAAGCAGCTAATGCCTTTGGTTCAACATCGTCACAGAAACTATTCAAAGTACAGCTTCCACTTGCAACTGGAACAATCATGGCTGGTGTAAATCAGAGTATTATGCTTTCTCTATCAATGGTTGTCACTGCATCTCTTGTCGGTGCACCAGGTCTTGGCGTAGACGTTTATCGGTCGGTTACACAAGTTAATATAGGTATGGGCTTTGAAGCAGGCCTTGCTATTGTAGTAATTGCAATTATTTTAGATCGAATTACACAAGGTTTTCATAAAAAATAATTATAATGTACATACTAAAAGTTATTATTTGAAACCGCTAGAAATTTATTGCTTAAAGCTGGTGTAAGTAAGGTAATATTAGTTGGTATTATCCCTTTTAAGTAGACAGTGTAAAAAGACTACATTCTTAATGTGGAATGTTACACTATACTTGAAGGGATATTTTAATGCCAAAAAAAGAACAACATTTCAAAAATATGCAGAGACATTTAAATTGAAAGCTGTACATTTGTATAAAAATGATGGACGGAGCTATGATGCAATTGCTAAAGAACTAAGAATGCCAATTACTACTCCATTGAAAATGTGGGTAAAACAAATTCCAAATGGTAACTCACTTTCTCCATATTCACTTATCCAATGATAAAGAGCATTCGAATGGATAGATAATTCTTTTGAAACCTCTTTCACAAATATATTCTCTTCCAATAGTAATTGGACTGCAGCCAATTTAAATTGACGATTATAGACTTTTCTACTCATAAACTGAATCACCTTTTTCTTTTAACTTAGTGTGCAATTTATTGTAGCATCTCCAATCCTTTTTAATTCCAGTGATATCTATAATGATTAAGGTATGTCATATATCTCTTTATCTCTTGTTTCAACTCAGTAAAACACTCGTAAGGTTTTATATATGCTTTATCTTTCAGATAGCCCAAAAACGATTCTTGTGGTGCTTTATCCCAACAGTTTCCTCTTTTTCACTAATTTCTGGTGGGTAGGACTTGTGTAGTGAGAATCTTAATCAGATTACCATATTCATGAACAGATACATCCAATTATTAATATCTTAATGAATACGAGATAGACGAAGAGTAATTTCAATTTCTATTAATGTTTCATGAAGTACTGGATATCTAACTACATTAGTATGGCGAGGATTTAGTTTTTTAAAAATTAAGAACAGTCAGTCTTAATTCTATAAATTTACTATATATTACATTTATGTAAGTGTTATTATAAGAGCGTTTTTCAAAACTTTCCCCTAATAAAGTTTTGAAAGAGTTGTCTCAGTATTCTCCATGTTGTAAATATGCCAAGAAAAGAGAATCCATTTGGGTTCTCTTTTTCTTTTAAATTTGAGTCCTTAACCTCAAATTTAAAAGACGCATTAATAATTGTGATAATTTAACAAAAAAATCACCTTAATATACAGCAAATACAAAAAAGACCGGATATTATATCCGGTCTTTACTTATTATTGATTAACTGGATTTTCACAATATTTCTTTGCAATTGCACTTGCCATATCAATTGCCCTTTGTAGAGTAGCGTGTTTAGAACTAAAATCATAAGGCTCAAATCCAAATTCTTCATAAATTTCAAAGGAGATGCTTGTTACAAGTCTATACTTTGAAGGGATAGCTTCATTATCAATTGTTAAATGGAAATCATAACGATCATCAAAACATAATAGTTCAACTTTGAATGTATTATGTGTGCTTGCTTGGCGAAATTGATAATACTCAACTGGATATAAATAATCACCTTCATTTTTGTAGTTAAAGTCTTTAAAAAAAATCTTAATCAACGCCCCTCGTGTGTTTTTTGGGATATTTCCTATTTTTATCATAAACTCTTACCTATTACAAAGTACATAATTATTAGATTTATTATTTATAAGTGTTTCAAAAACGATGATTTTTGATAATTGTGAAATGAACAAAATTTAATCTTTGCAAATCGCTTAACTACGTTATCAAAACTATTATCAAAATCATATTAACTTTAACTCCCCTTTATGATAAAATTATCTGGTAAAGGTTAGGTGATTTCATGAACTCATACATTTATGGCTACGCAAGGGTAAGTACTCAACAACAAGATTTGATTCGTCAACTAGACATGCTTCAAAATTATAACTGTACTGAAATTTTAACTGAAAAAGTAACAGGTACGAAAAGTGATCGTCCAGAGCTTACTCGATTAAAAGATAAAATTAGACCAGGTGATACATTAGTTGTTGAAAGCTTTTCTAGATTAGGAAGAAGTACCAAAGATTTAATTGAACTTGTTGATTTTTTTGAGAATAAGGGAGTTAAGCTAATTAGTATCAAAGAGCAATTTGATACTAATACACCTCAAGGAAAATTGATGTTAACTGTATTTCAAGCATTCAGCCAGTTTGAAAGAGACTTAATTTCTCAACGTACTCAAGAGGGACTTGAAAGTGCAAGAGCAAGGGGGAGAGTCGGTGGACGTCCTCGTGTTAAGGATAGCTTCATTCAAAGGGCATTAAAGTTATATGATTCTAAAGAATATAGCATACAAGAAATTGTAAACATGACAGGTATTAGTCAGGCTACGCTTTACCGATACATACGAAAAAATAAATAAACTGAAAAAGATGAATTTGCTTATATAAAGAATTACATTATAAAATAGTAAGAAGAATAGAAAGACAGGGAGAGGAAACCCATGTCCACAAAATTAGTAAATTTACGTATTGATTTCGATTTTAAACAGTTATTCGGAACGAAGGGATTTTAACTGGATTTCTAAACGCTATCCTAGAAGAATCTTTAGATGTACCTATTGTATCTCTACAACTAGAAGATCCACATCTTCATAAATCTTATGAAGATGATAAGTTATCCATATTAGACTTATTAGCAACACTAGATAACGGAACACAAGTTAATATCGAGATTCAATTACGGAACACACATGATATGGTCAAACGCTCTTTATATTACTGGAGTAAACTCTATACATCCCAAATGCAAGAAGGGATGCCGTATCGTTCACTTCGGAAAACAATTACCATTAACTTATTAGATTTTATATTATTCTCCCAGGATGATTCATTTCACACCATAGGACAATTATGGAATCCCCAAAAGCAACAGATACTAAGCGATGATATTGAAATTCATTTTGTAGAAATTCCAAAATTGGTCAAACAATGGCGTGAAGAAAAAGTAAATCCATGGGAAAATGCATTTGTTCGCTGGATGTTACTATTACCAGCACATGAAGATGAACATTTAACTCAAACATTGGAGGAGATTGCAATGAATCAAGATCCAATTTTACAAAAAGCGATGAATAAGTGGGGAAATATGAGCCATGACTCTTCTTTCCGAACAGCTTATGAAGCTCGTGAAAAGTTACTTCTAGATGAGCAAGCTAAGTTAGCACATGCTCGAGAAGAGGGCTTAGAGGAAGGCATTGAAAAAGGTATTGAGAAAGGGAAAATTCAATTAATTCGTGGTATGCATAAAAATGGTATGCCATTAGAAGACATTGCAAAATTCACAGGTCTAAGTACAGAAGAAATACGAAAATTACTATTGTAATACGTATTATCGCAAAGTTTTTTATTTAGTCCTTTAAACATCAACTCCTTAAAATATTTTTTCCTCTTTTAAACAGTTTGCTTTTAATTTATATTAGTGTGATTTTAAAAGTAAGTTGTACCGTTTGTAAAAAGTTTGATTAAAAATCCTATATAAGGGGTCACCATATATCATAAAGTTTACTATGTAAAAATGTTATATTCTTAAATACATCGTAGACTTTCTAATCTAATTATTGCTCTTTATGCTATAAAACAAGACTTCATAACAGAATAAATCATATTCTCCTATAGCTATAGTGAAAAGTTTTCATATTAAATATTGATAATTTTCTGCATAAATATTATCAATTTACATTTTTTTGTATTGATGCTAATGTGATTGTAATGCGTATCGTTCGCAAAAATATAATAATTTGCAATTATATGAAAAACACCCTTGTCTACTACAAATAATTGTATATTATTTGTGTACCATAATTATTTAAGGGGGATTAAAAACATGAAACGATTTAATCATAATTTAGACATAAAAAAATTAACAGGGATTGCATTAGCGAGTGCTATCGGTTTTAGTGGTCTTGGTGTTTTGGGGACGAGTGTAAGTGCCGCTGAAAATACAAATTATGTAACTGTAAACCAAGGAATTAAAGCTGAAGATATGTCTATGAGACAATTACAAGATGCTGTACAACAAAAAAATGACCCTTTTATTAATCAAGTTAAAATATTCATAAATAAGCATTTTCAAGAATCTGAATTTTTATGGGGGAAAGTAAGTAAACAGTTAAAAATTGATATAGTCGATTTATTGGTAGGAAATGAAAAAGATTACTCCAAGAAAGTCGATGCTGGCCTTAAAAATCATTTTAAAGAAGTACCCGCTTTATTAAAATTAGCTAGCCCTGGATTCGTAAAAGATTTAATTAAATTACTAGATTACTTACCAGAATAAAATGCAGCTATATTTTTAGAAGAAACTCATTCGAAATGGAAGAGTGGAGAAATAACAGCTGTTATTTTTATGGAAAAGTTAGAACTAAAGAAAAACACACTTTATAAAATAATGAAAGAACATAGAGAAGCAACGTAACATCTATCTTATAAGAATTGCTACTTTGCTCCTATTAGTAAGTAAGCAGGTACTCCCATGAATTATCCAAAATAAAAAAGTCAAAGCCATGTGGTATACATGGCTTTGACTTTTTTATTGTATTAATCTTCATCTTCATCTAATGTATTATGGTTATTCTTATAAACGTCCGTAGAAGTTCTGTTTAAATTTGTTATATGTGTTTCCTCACCAAATTCTGTACTATAATTAGGTTTTCCATATTCTTTACGATTCATTTCTTGATTCGCATCTTTCATCGGTTGAAACAACTGTGTTAAGCACATTAATCCACTTAGTCCAACAAGAGCAAAGATTACTCTTGCCAAAAAGGCGTTCTGTCCACCAAATATTGCCCCTACGAAATCAAACTTAAAGAAACCAATTAGCCCCCAATTAATAGCACCAATAATAACTAAAGCTAAGGCAATTCGCTGTATAGTTCTCATTGATATAACACCTCCTTCTGTCTCAACTTTTAAAACTATGTACAGGAATACTATGTATTATTCCTGCTTGAATCGTTAGCTTTAATTTTCATTTAAAGTGATAGCCCATAATTCAACATAAGTACATTCAAATGCCATAATATAAACTTTGACTAATATTTTAATGTTTTTATTATTTAGTACTGCCATAAGACTAGATGATATTACGGTTATCTGTACTGCAATAATTAACCCTATGGGTATTTTTCGCATCATATTAGCTATCATGTTAGTTGCTAGGATTCAATCTTATCATTAGAAATTAACTATGGTTTCATACACAAAATATCTAATACATACGGAATTTATTATTTTTATTTCTACAAGGCTTCTTTATATTACAGAAATTAACCTTTCCTAAAACGGCTTGCTTCTTCTATTTTGCATAATATACAGCAGTACGTTCATACTAGATATGAGCCGTTAAAAAGCTCATATAAATGGCTAACGTTTCATAACAAGTGGGCAAAGCAGACAGTTTATTGAACTGACTGCTTTGTTTATTTTTTATATTTTATCTGCCTTTTTTCTTGGTTGGAAACCAGTTTGCCTTAGAGACTCATTCCAACTGCCAAAACACCTTACATATGTGGATAAGGCAGGTATATTAGGATCTTTTAATATTACTTTGGCAGTCGGTAATTTTTGATATACATGAGCCCATTCCTTTAGCCTAGATAACAAAATCCCTCTTGTATACATATTGAACAAGTAACCGCCTTTTCATAGTTCCTTATTTATGGAATACTTTAACAAATCAAAAAAAAACAATACATACTGTTATTAAAAAGGCAAGCATCAAAATATGCTTGCCCTTTCTTCTAACGACGATGTTCCACAAGATCAATTACACCTAAAACAACGTGAGCTAAACCAAATCCAAATACTGTATTTGCAATCATCTTATTAGATCCACGAGTTTGCTTCAAAGCATAGCCCGCAGCTGTAACTGCTGTACCCAATGTAGTTGGAATTAATCCTTCACGAATATTCATAGTAACGTCCTCCTAGTATCGCAGTTAGTAATTTTGCTTTAATACTTTGGAATTAAAGTACTAAAACAAGTATTAGTATTTACATGCCTTGTGAGAATATGTGGAGTTATTTTAAATATCTTCTTTTCATTATGATACCGTGTAACTAAAAATGTTAATACGCAAGTTGTTTTAATACATGTACATGTTCCCTATCTTTATCTAAAATATCATGTATTAACATATGACTTTCTGGATCTAAATCACCATGTACAATTTCTTGTGATATTTGAACGCCATAATAACCTTCGCCCTTTAACGCGCTGCTTACAATTCCTTCATTATCAACCGGTACCCCTCCAAGATTTTGTATTCTTTCTGCTACTTTTAAGGCATGTTGTTTGTGATCTTGTTGTATTTTTTGAAATTCCTTTTTTATTTCTGGATCTTTTAGCTTCTCTATATAATGCTCATAGGCATGAATACCCATGTACTGCCCTTTTAGAAAGGCATTTAATGTATTGACTACACTCTGTTTTTCCATATCATCACTTCCTTTTTACGTTATCCTTTTACAGAAGTCGATCGATTATCCATACGTGTGTGCAATACTATTAGTTAATTTTTTGTTATATCGTGCCTCTAAATCCTTTCTCCTCTTTCACTCACTTTGAAATAAATATCATTTATGTTTAATCACTTCCCATTAGGTTCATACTAACTTTTGTTTAAAAAATATGAGAAATGGAGTTGGATTAAATATGGAATTTGAAGGTAGAAATTCTACTGAATCTTCACTTCTTCATTATAAATATGGTCTGGGTTTATTTACTGAGAAGATGCCTAAACTAGCTGAACAATTTAATTCCTTTACAGAGGAATGCTTTAAAGAAGGCACCTTATCCAAAAAACAAAAACAGTTAATTGCTTTAGGTATTAGCCTTTATTCTCAGGATGAATATTGTATCATTTATCACATTAAAGGATGTCTAGATCAAGGAGCTTCAGAACAGGAGATCTTTGAGGCGGTGGGAGTGACTGCTGCATTTGGTGGTGGTGGTACTATGAGTCAGGCAGTAACTCTTGTACAAGAATGTATGCAAGAGTTACTGCAGTAATAGGAGTATCATCATGGATTGAGGAATTTGTTACTATTCTCTTATTAACATAAGAGAATAGTAACGTGCTTTTAACTTCAAAAACATTCTAAATCCTTAAGTTGATGGATGTGTGGCGGGCCCCCTTTTACAAGGTGATTTTTATAATCTACATTTTGTTAAATTAATCCTTTTTAATTACGAGGTTGATTTATAAGTATTACATATGTAATACTTTATTCATATGGATTACATATGTAATCAGAAAGGGGATATATATCTATGAAAAAGTTACCTAGAATTTCAGAGGCAGAACTAGAAGTCATGAAAGTATTTTGGACCCAAATAACACCACTAAGTGCAAAAGAGGTGGTGGAGTATCTTAAAGAACAAAATGATTGGAGTCCTAAAACAATTCGAACATTAATGAATAGATTAGTAAAAAAAAATGCGCTTTCTTGTAATCAAGAGAATAAAAGAATGTATACATACACAACTTTAATTTCACAAGATGCTTATTTACAAGAGGAAACAAAGTCATTTCTAAAGCGGTTTTATGGGGTTGCTTTGAAGCCTTTACTTGTGAATTTTATAAAAGAAGATAAGCTCTCTTCTGAAGATATTCAGGAGCTGAAACAAATTTTGGATGAAAGAAGCGAAGTTAATAAAAGGAAGGATAAATAATTATGCTGTATGCATTTTGGAATATTTACCTTCCAGTCACGTTTGAGTGGATTATAGACACTTCCGTTATGGCAAGCATATTAATTATCTTACTATTATGCTTGAAAGTGGTACTAAGGAATCGATTGACAGCAAGATGGCACTATTTGATCTGGTTTATCCTTATGATACGATTAATTTTACCTTGGTCTCCAGATAGTTCCTATAGTATATATTCGTTACTTTCAAAAGAAATTAAACCAATTCATTCCGTTTTACTAAAAAATCCAGAAGGGGTAGAAGGAGTGAATAGTACAGTAAATACAACATCTGATTTTACTGTACACAATTCGCAAGAATCTAATACTAATGTTACAGATGATACGAATTATGGCCCTAAGTATGCGACGTCACCGATATCAGTTTATGAAGTCATTTCCTATATCTGGTTATTGGGAGTTCTATGCTGTATTTTAGTGACGTTAGTTGTGAATAAAAAACTAGCTCTCTATATACGAAAACAGCCCCTTATAACAGATAAAAGAATCATAGATATCTTTAATAGCTGTAAGCATGAAATGAAAATTTTAAAAAACATTCCGCTAATTTTTGCTGGTAAGCTTCCCAGTCCAACACTTGTCGGGATAAGAAAACCTTGTATTTTACTTACAGAAAAACATATCGATACGTTAAATGATAATCAATTAAGATTTATTTTTTATCATGAATTATCTCATTATAAACGAAAAGATGTGGGAATTAATCTGATTATGCATCATCTAGTGATACTGCACTGGTTTAATCCAATTATTTGGTATGCTAGCAAGTGTATAAGAGAGGATCAGGAAATTGCATGTGATGCACTAGCTCTTACATATGTAAATTCAGAAGATAATTTGGAGTATGGACATACCATTATCGCCTTATTGGAGCAACGTACGAATTGTTATCCAATACCAACAGTAGCAAATTTAAGTCGAAATAAACATAATTTAAAAAGGAGAATTGTAATGATTAAAAAGTTTAATAAAAAATCGTATCGCTTGTCAGCTTTGGGGATAGTGTGTGTAATTGGAGTATCTACATTCGCTTTAATGAATGCAAAGGCTGAAGAATCTTCTTCAAAAAAAGCAGAGTCACAAATTATAAAATCCGGTGAACAAAGTACGGAAAAACAATTAGTAAAAAATAAAGAAGGTAATCAATCTGAGCAAAAGAAAACGGAACAAGGGAATGAAAGTGAGAAAAATATTTCCCTTGAACAAAGTGACGTAGTAAGGGGGAATAATACAGGTGAAAGGAATGAATTGATAAGACATCAAGAAGGGCGTACTGATATGAAGAAAGGTATTCCTGTAACACTTAAACTTACAGAAAAGCAAAGACAGTCTCTTATTGATAGAGGGTTCCCTAAAGAGCAAACGGCTGAAGAATTTAAATCAACAAATCTTGTCCTAGTATCTTTGGTGAAATCTGTAGTCAATGAAGAGGGAATTGCAGTTCGTCCACCTCATGTTGGAGAAGTGGATGTAATACCTGCGGAGGAATACGAAACAAAATATGGAAAAACGTACTATGTCTACTTCCAGGCATGGAAGTAGACTGAAGGTTTATAAAATAGTAAAAATGTTATCTGAAATTGAATATCCAGATGTAAAAATGCTAGTTGAAAATAAAATAGTTTAATTAAGGGAAAGAATAAAATGATTATTAGAGTAATGAAAAGGATTATTAAATTAATACAAGCGAAAAAAATAATAAAAGAACGTTATATAACTTCATCTGTTGTAACAATTTTTAAAGTTGATAAATTTGAGTATGGATACGCTGCAGTAAGCCAAGAGCACATTCATTTATTCAAGTATGATAAGCAAAAGGAAGATGTTGTAAGGGTTCAAGCTTACCAGCTAGCGGAGTTTGACAGGGTAACTATTGAACATTTTGCTTTTAAAACAATCATGAAATTTATTGGTACAAATCGTACATTTATATTCACACCAATGCAACACTTTAAGGGTATAGAACATTTAATCCACTCCATTCCTTCTATCCAAGTTGTTACAATAAAACGCATATGGTTTCGTAAAATTATAGGATTCCGTTCCCTGCATAAATGGAAAATGTCTTTAGCTGTTATAGGTTATATTCTGATCTCTTTCATGAATATTAATCTCATTATGAATGAAGGAGAGAGCGATTCTAAAAAAGAAAAGCAAACATTAACAGCTAATCAGAAAATATTGGAAAATAGAATAAAAGGTGTTGTAGATCAAGTAATTGGACAGAAAAGGCTTATTAAATTAGAAATTAAAAAGGATATGAATTCAAAAGAAGCGGATAAACAAATAATTAATTTATCCTTACAAAGTAGGGAAGGTGTTACATTCTCAGATATAAAACATAGCATTTTAGATGACACGGCTAATATGTTATATAACTTAGCTTCTGATAGAGGTATTAATCAAATCAATTTCTCTTGGAAATTGCCACCGATAACAGAAAATACAAGTTTGAGAAATAATGCTCTAAAAATAACTTTTGATTATAAAGGAATACAAAAATACAGGCATGGGGCAGGTAATGAAAAAGAATTAACTAAGATAGCAATTAGGTACTGGAGCCATCCTAGTTTAGATGAATAAGAAAAAATAAAAAAGAATATAGATATTAAACCCTATAGAATAGACATTTGAAAAAGGGCTTTTCTATAGGGTTTCTCTTATATTATAAGAGAAACTTGAAAATAACAAAAAAAGTTGCAAAAAAAAATTAAAATTCTATTAAGTAACCTGTACATAAAGTTTGTAAGCGAAAAAGGTATATATTCGTTCAAATAAAGGGAATCACTATACAAGTCTGACTTAACAAAAGTTACCCCTATTATGGAGTTTTTATCTTGAAAGCAACGGATATATTATCATACATGCCAATCAATATGCTAAATTACATATCTAAAAAAGTATAATTTGTTAACATTTTCAAAATAAGGGTTATTCTTATAAAATTCTGTTAATATCAAACTTGTACCTATATAGAAAGAAGGGGATGTTTATATGTTTAAAAAAGTTATATTAGGGATATCATCATTAGCAATGGCATCGGTAGTTGGTTTAGGAATGGCATCGGAGGCATCTGCAGGACCAGCGGCACCTCTAACTTCTTTAAGTGTAGTGAAAGTAGAGTCACAATTGGGTGGGGTTGAATACATTAATCCTAATAGTTTTAGTACAACTAAAGATCATGGGGGCAGTTACTTATATATTTACACAAAAGAAATAGGGTATGGCCAGTTTCCTTTTGCTAAAATGAATGGATTTGATGTGAAAAATATTGGTTCACAAATAATTGGTGGTAATCCTATTGTAGGTTGGGAATATAAATGGGATGCATCAAATCATCAAGAAGGGACTTTTGAATATCAAAAGACTTCAATAAACTATCCAAGAGATACGTGGCGTACTTCACTATATATTAAATAGTCAGTTTTATATATTCGTAGCATAAAAATCCCTTCACCTTGTGTGGGGATTTTTTCATAAAGAAAAGACACCCTAAGGTGCCTTCCTCCGACTTGAACCACTTTACTTTTAATAATATGTTTTGGACTTCTATCCAAATACAATTTTATCATATTTTCCGAAAAATGAAAGCGGATTCAATAACCTGCTTAATGGTTTTATATCACCATTTACTTGTGAAAGGAAATCGCCTTTAGCGTATATAGGAAAGAATAGTATTGGAGCTGAGTTTCCTGGCTCATCATAGTACTTCTTAGCTTTCTCTAAAACTTCTCTCTTACTAAATGGGGTAGTGACAGAGTAGTTGTCATAGACCGCAAAATAAGTAAGGTTGAACCAACAGTAGCCTTAAAACCACCTATTATCATAATTAATATAGAAGAAACTTATTCTATATGGAGAAGTGGGGAAATAATAGCTATTATATTTACGGAAATGTTAGAGCTAAAGAAAAATACGTTTTATAAAGTAATGAAGGAATGTGAGAGAAAAAAGTAGCATCTTTCCTATGAAAAATCCAATTTTTCCCTATCTGTAAGAATCCTGGTTTTTTTGCACCAGAACAGTATTATATATATCGAGAAAAAATAAAAGACAACTCTAATTAAGAGCTGTCTTTTTGTGTAATAAATTTCACAAAATCTGAAGATATACAAACGAATATAATACGTTATGGTTATTATTATAACAAAAACGAATAGTATTTTGAAAAAAAATATTTGAATGAGTTTTTGAGCTTTTTGTTAACAATGTTCAAAAATAAACTTTTTGTAAAGGTTTTCTTTGAATATAATTATTTATTTTAAAAATATAATCATTTTTATTGTATTTCAATGGTTTTCTTATAAACCTTAGCTATATATTTAATAAAATCAATGACGGGATAGTGTATGAGTGAACGGTGCTGCGCAAATAGAATCCCTTCTTTTTCCATTTCGAAAATGAGTTGTTCCATTTTCAACTCTTTTTGTTGTATCTTATTAAAATTTTGGTATACAATGTTTTTCCATTGATAGGAGGAACCATGAAAATAACTCTCTCCTTTTACCCTGTGACTAAATATTATTTCTATTTTTTCTCTACGTTGTTTTTCCTTCATATGAGCTTCCGTTGACTGCATGTTTATCGCCTCTTCCCTTTGAGCTGTATACTGTTTCCAAAAATAAGGTCTAATTCATCATAGCTAATGTACAGTAATCTTGTTGGGAATTGTCGTTTAAGGCTATCTCATCAACTGTATTTGTTTTTTAAGCGCTTAATCTAATAAATTGGATCTTACGTCTAAATAAGTTGATAATGTGTATAAAATACTATCAATTTTTATTTAACAATAAATACAAAAACTCCATTTTGAAAAAAGATTGATCAAAATGGAGTTTCTTTTATAGCTAGGTACGAGTTTTTTATAAAAAAGTTTGATTATTTTAATACTCCTTATTGTACTAACGCACCTGTAATAAATAGTTTCTCAACACATTAATGCTCCTTATGTCTTTTCAATGAAAATTCATAGCGCATTGTATGTCTTACATCTTTGAATCCTTGCTTTTCATATAAAGTAATAGCGCCAATATTTTCAGACAGTACATTTAACTCTAAGTAATCTAAATTTCGATTTTCAGCCCATTTTTTTTGCTTCTAATAACAAAGCGGAACCAATTCCTTGATTTTGATATTTGGTTCCAACAATTATATCAGTAATAAAAGCGTATTTATGTTCAACCAAACACTTATAGGATGGTGTGATTAGTTCTTGATTAAGTAAAAACCCTACTGTACCGTTATCGATTTCAGCTATTAAAATATCCGAATCCTTTTCATTGATTGTCTTCCTGATAAACTCTACATCCTGCTTAGCAGGCTTTATATATTTCGGCTGAAAGTTTGACATTTTTAAAAAAAGTTCTTGATATAAAATTTCTATTTGATTAACTTCATCTAGCGTAGCTAACTTTATTTTCATATTATTCCTCCAAATAATTTTTAAAATTAGATAAGCTATATATACTCTTGGACTACATTATAACATGTTTCAAAATATTAAATTAACTATTCGGAATCTGATATTTAATGAGCTAATCTGTACCGTTAGTGAAATAAGAAATCCTATTAATTCTTAAAGCTAATAGGATTTCTTATCAATCTTTTTTAAAATTATCAAGCTTCATTTTAAAAGCCACAATAAAACGATTCTTTATAGGCATGCACCTTTTTACACTCACCAAGATTTAAAACATGACGAGTATCTTCATCCATGAATGTTATCCTCAGTATCCCTTTTTATATGAAAAAATCCAATAAAAACATAGCGCTCTTAAGGAGTTTTGTTACAAAATTATTATGTTGGACTTAAAAAAAGGAAAGTAATATTTATTTGTAGAAAATTTTTAAGGATAAAAATGAATGTAAAAATAGGATGATTATCTATGATAAGAAAAGGGGGCACTTATATATGCTAACAAATGATTTAGATTTCCGATTAGAACCACGTTTAAAAGAACTGTATGAACAACATAAAACAAGAGCGCAGAAGATAGACTGGGGTTATCATGAGTTTTTACCATGGGATAAGGGAATGGACTTTAAAAGAGTTCCTTGGGATGAAAGTCAAGTTACTCTTCCTTCTGGTGTAATTACGGCCATTGAAACAGCTTTATTAACAGAAGTGAATTTACCATGGTTTACAACGTATTTATCTGCGACTTTTAAAGGGTCCCTTTCTGTTATTACAGACTTTATTCATACTTGGACTTCAGAAGAGGATCAACATTCGAATTTATTGGAGACATATTTACTACTCACTCGAAGTGTGAACCCTAAACGATTACATGAATTAAGAAAGTCAGTCGTTGAGGGTGGATTTGAGCCCGATTTTCACACACCAATCGAAGCAATGACATATACGACGCTACAAGAACTTGCAACGATGGTGTTTTACAATAATGTAGCTAAGGTTGCAAGTAAGCACGATCCAGATCTTGCTACATTATTACGCCGTCTTGCAAAAGATGAAACTCTTCATTATGCGTTTTATCGAGACGTCATTCGAACACATTTGGAATTAGAACCTAATTATTGCTATCATATTGCCAATGTGATTAAGAATTTTAAAATGCCAGGTGCCGTCATGCCTGATTTTGAAAATAGAATGACTGTAATTGCAAAAGAAGCGAATTATGGACCACTACAATATTTTGATCAAGTACTTGATGTAGTGGTTGATTATTGGGGGTTAAAAGACTTACGACCAATTGCACCTTTAGCTGAAAAAGCAAGAATTGAGATTTTGGAGTACCACACAAGATTGAAAAAAATACGGGATCGATTTGGTCGTTTTCAAGGGAAAACGGATCTATGTTAATTAATCGATATTTTAGGATGTATATGGGCAAATTGACCGTCCCTTTATTGAGAATCTGACACACTCCCTATTGTTTTGGGGGTGTTTTTATTTGATTTAATTTTTAAAGAAAAAAGTAGTTGACACTAAAAATAATTTTATGATATTATAAAATATTTGATAAAAAATCACATATATGTTAAGGTTAAGAAGGTTACCATATATGGAGGTGGATTATATGTTTCAAATTGGCGATAACATTGTTTATCCAATGCACGGAGCAGGTATAATTGAAGCCATAGAAGAAAAAGAATTCTCTGGGAAAAAACAACAGTATTTTGTTATAAAAATGTCAATCAGTAATATGCAAGTCATGATTCCTATGGGTAAAATATTAAGTTCGAGTATACGCCCAGTTACTGATATACTTGCATTAAAACACATTATACACATTTTTCAGCATGGAGAATCAGATGAATTACTGCCGTGGAAACAAAGGTATAAAGTGAACACGGACAAAATAAAAACGGGTGAAATACAAGAAGGTGCTGAAGTTGTACGTGATCTAATGCGTATGAAAAAAGAAAAAGCACTGAATACAAGCGAAAAAAAAATGTTGGATAACGCACATGAATTTTTGATTAGTGAACTGGGATTAATTAAAGGGATCACTGAAAATCAATTAAAAAGTTTCTGTTAGGGTTCATTATAGATAATGTATTACATCCCCCGAAAATATCCTGAATTTTTCGGGAATATGATGATTATTAAAAGTAAATCATTTCAAAGACATTCAACTTCTTCAACTCACTTTTAGAGTAGGAACCTCTTTTGTTATTACTTCAATCTAATCCATTTTTATTTTTACATTTCTTTTACGAACGTTCGAAGTTTCATCAAATAACGCGATCAAATAGTCACTTGATTTTTGCAATCCTGATTCACACTGGCACGGACAAGGATCCGTAAGGATGAAAGAGAGGTAGGGCTTTCATTGTTTTAGGTAATATATTATCTAAGTCATTATTTCTAGAAGAAAAAACAATCGATCTCACCGCTATCTCTTTAAGAGTTCCTTACATCTACTGAGACAGTGAATAGGTAATTGTTTATCTCTTCTTTACGTAAAATTGATAAACGAACTGGTAACACCATATGGTCAACTACAAAAAATGGTTTCCAGACAAGGAAACCATTTTTAATTTCATTTACATAACAATAATAAATTAAGCAGGAAGAAGGAGTGCACACATGAAAAAAATGTTAACAAAAGAATTAAGTAATGAATTAAAGAAGCGGGAAGGGGTCATTTCTATTACAGTTGAGCCTTATGAAAAAATCGAAGTTGGTGGAATTCGTGTAGATGGACCAGCTGTTATTCTAATTAATCAAGAATAGTTGAATGCATGAAGAAAAGGATCAGCCTTTAAAAGAAGGGAGGATCCTTTTTGTTTGCTACTTTTATCTGATGTGTTGGAATTAAAAAGGAAGGAGAGGGTCGGGATTATCATGGTGGAAAGCTTAATATTGGTAGGATTTCTTTTTACGTTATATAAATTAGTTGATAAAAAACAAGCTAATTATTTAAAAAGATATATTGTTTCCCTTTTAAGGACGAGATTTATTTGATAGTGAAATGGATAATGTAAAGGAGGAATTTAGATGGATGCAAGGAAAGAACGCATAAAATACGAGAAGATGTCAAAGAACTATGAAAATATTTATTTAGTTTCGTTCCTCCTACTAATTGTACTTGTTTGTAGTAGTGTGGTTATCATAGGAGCTACAGGGGGAACATATGGAGTGTTTTTGTTGTTAGCAATTTTACTTAACGCACGTATTACGAAAGAATCTCAAAAAAAGTATGAGCACTATTCTAATAAAGGGCGTATTTAAAATGATACATAGCCTGAAAGGAACAACCTAGATGTACATGCAAAGTATCCCTATATCATTACCTATTAACTAGTAAAAAAGAATCGTATATAAATAATTTTTTAGTAATTTAGGAATAGAAAACGTAACTTATTAAAATGTTATTTTCGTTCATATAATGAATTATCCTTCTAGCATATTTATAGGATTTATATCATATAGTGAGAGAAAGAATGTAAATTAGAAAGGAGTCTTATAGAATGAGTTGTTTGGAGGGAAATGACTTTAGTGAACAAAATATGGTAAGTGTACCTAATCCCTTAATTTGATTTATAATAGATTGGCGTCATAGACGACCAAATAAAAACACAGGGTTTTATCTCTGTGTTTCTTCAAATTTTCGTTTTTGAATATATGCTTGCGCATGAATAATTTCTTCCTGAAGCTCTTTTAATTCTTTCATAGATTCTGATTCAATAGCCATGTAAGTAGTAACTAAACTGATCATCATATCCATCTTCTCTACTATATTTTGAATGACCTGTTCAGATTGCTCTTTTTTAGGGTGTTGTATTGCCTTTAATACATTTTCCATATAATTGTTTTTTCTTTGCTGGATATCATAAATAAACTGTTTTGTGTTTGAGTTCATTTGTTGTTCCTCCGTTTTGGATATACTTCTATTCTATCATATTTGAATAGAAAATATTGGATTCCCCTAAATTCACACCTGTCTCGTACATCTCCTCAAACAAACTTAGCTTGATGGCCATGGGGTACCGCCACACATCCATCAACTTAACGTATATTCTTATACAAAATGCGGTCTTTCCACGTAGTTTTTTATTATCTGTTATAGATGTTATAAAAGTA
>NZ_JAKUGJ010000029.1:0-43885 GCF_022663915.1 Bacillus cereus group sp. BfR-BA-01331 | reverse complement strand
GGTAGATGCCTTCTTTCGCCGCAGTATCAAGAATTTGATATTGAGATGTTTGATGCAATAATTTTTTCAATGTATATACAATTTTCGTTGGGTATCCTTCTTTTCGATCAACCATGTCACGAAGTCCACGAATTACACCACGAATTTGACGATGACAAGTATGCTTTAAAACATGAATGAATTTATTCATGTCTGAAGACAGTTCACCGATATTCATTTCTTGTAGGACTGATTCAATAAATTTCGCTTTACGAGCATAGGTAGCTTTTGGTGTAAATGGATCCCTGTGTTGCTCTTCTCCAGATTCTTTCGTACATAAGAAGTCCGAATGGATAGATAGATATAAGGTTGTATATCGTTTTGTATGCCTTACACCTTTTTGCATTTTGCAAATTTTGAATAGGGGATTACCCGTACATGGTAAAGCAGTTGTTAATTCTTCGATAACCGCACGGATTTGGTGCGGATATTTTTTATGTAAGAAACGATACATCCCACCAAAGTGAGTTTTGTTGCCCCTTTCGTCCTGCTTGTCTAAAGAACGCTTTAACGTTGTTTCGGTATGTTGTTGCATAGCAATGTCTAAGAATAGTTTCTTAGCTGCTACAGATAGCTTAAAGAAAGCCTTTGTAAATACAACAGGACTAATATATACGTAGGGATTAGCCTTTTCTGTTTCTTCATTCATAAAATGAGTCAATTTGATTGTATATCGACCATCTACGCCATTTTCGATAGAGATTATGTTATGTATACTTAATTTCTTTAGAGCAATATAGAACTGAGAATGCTGGATGTATGCAAATTCTTCTTTATATTGCTTGTAATCTTCCCACATCATATGTATCGTTACATTTGGAATGACACCATTAGTAAAGCATTTTTTATGTAGATATAAGAACACTTCAAGATCTGCATTCGTAATACCATATAACTTATGTTTTCTTCCTGTTTTTTCTGCAAGTGCAGACATTGCTCGACGTGAAAAAGATGGTTTCGCTTGTTCGACAAAGCCTTCTACATCCGCAATACGTTCTTCGTATGTCATGTGCTGCAGAATATCTTCTAAATATGTATCTTTATAGCTGTAGTACTTCTCCTCAAATGTTGCAACAAACTTCTGCCAAGATTTTAGTGTAACTAAAACAGCATTTGTTGTTTTTCCATTTAAGCTACGCTGATTTTGAATAATAAATGATTTCCCCATCTTTTTCACCTCCGTTCTGCAAATTCAGAAATATATGTCAAAATACTATAAAATATACCAATTTTGATTATAGCAAATCGAAGATTGGTGAAAGGTGTTCCTTTAAGAAGAAAGATAGCAACTTGCAACAGCTTATAAAGCTAGGTGTATCAAGGGATATGAGAATTCTATTAAATTTTTTTGTGTTAAGGATACCGCAAACGTGTTGCAAGTTGAATTATATGTATAAGAATAAGTAAAAAGTCATCTCCCCACTTGATATATAAGGGATTAGATGGAAAATGACAAAAAAGTTAGGGTAAGGATACCGCAAACGTGTTGCAAGTTAAGAAGTATGCTTATTAATCATGAAATATAACGATTATCGTTGATGTAATAGGTTTAATTAGATTTGTATGGATTACGATAGGGTGAGGATACCGCAAACAGTGTTGCATCTTATGCGAAAAATAAGGGTAAGGATACCGCAAACGTGTTGCAAGTTGAATTATATGTATAAGAATAAGTAAAAAGTCATCTCCCCACTTGATATATAAGGGATTAGATTAAAAAAGACAAAAAAGTTAGGGTAAGGATACCGCAAACATGTTGCATTTTATTTGAATAACTTGTTGAAAGTATAAAAAAATCACTCAAAAATTTAAAAATAGAATGATTTTTTGTGTAATGTATTAGGTTGAGAAAAAAATATACTGTTGCAAGTTAGACGAAATAGGGTAAGGATACCGCAAACATGTTGCAAGTTGTAGAGTAAAGGAAAGAAAAGCGCAAAAGGAATGCAAGCAAAGAGGAATAGGGAAAAGAAAGAGCAAACGTGTTGCAAGTTGTAGAGTAAAGGAAAGAAAAGCGCAAAAGGAATGCAAGCAAAGAGGAATAGGGAAAAGAAAGAGCAAACATGTTGCAAGTTAAGGAATTAAGGAGAAGAAACCGCAAAATCTTGTAAATATCTGTTACAATAAATTAAATATAATAGTAGTAAAGATTTTTATGATGAAAACTACTTTGTTGTGATCCATGGTTTAGGGAGGAATATAAAGTGGATAACTTATTACAAATGTTCCGAGATGCATTGCTAATCTCTGAGCCAATTTATAAAACGAACGAGCTATTATGGAATAAGTGGAATGCGTACTTTAAAGATGTTGAAAACAATAATAACAAAGTACTAACCTCACACTATGCTTCTCCATCATTTACTGCATTAGTATCTTGGTTAGAGAAAAAGCAAGAATCCGGAATTACATTAGTACAAATTTATGCGAAGATTGATTCTTATAAGGAAGAAATATATAAGGAAATTGAAGAGTATATAGAAAAAGAATTTCAGAATGTAGCGCATTCAAATTCCATAATATTAGAAAATGATCAAAATATAGATAAGACAAATATAGTGAACCATGAGGATTATTACGAAGTAAATAATTCTGCTGTTTATTATAAACTAAGAGATGGAATTGCAAAGAATCAATTTGAAGAAGATGAAAAAAGTAAAGTCCTACAGTATCCCATTGAAACGAAGTCTTCTAATGGTGTAGCTCAACTTTCTTCACACAAAGACGAGGATTTAAGACTTACAAACAATGAAGAATCAGCTCGATGGAATACCCTTGTTGATGATGTAATGAGTAATATGGATGATTTGACGGCAGACTGTTTAGATGCAATTACAATACAGTGGATAAATGAGGCGAAATCTCCAGATGAATTCATTGATTTTTCATACGAGCAAGTTTTAGAGATGTGCAATATTCCAAAGACAGTCGTTAAAAATAAAGAATATTATCGAGCGGAAGATAAAATTAAAATAGCGAAGAGGATTGCGGCTTTAGCAAGTATTTTTATCTATTTAAATGATGATAATGAGGTCGTAGTACTAAACGATCGTGATGACGAAGGAGAACGAGTAGAATTAAAGCGTGAGGTTATTAAAAGGTTATTTGTTTTAGATTCGGTTGTATTGTGGAGACATAGTGTTACAAACGAATATATGGGGATTGAATCTTGTCGTATTAAGCCAGGTAGTTTTTTAACGAATTATTTATACGGATCAAATAATACAACAGCATTATTGTCAAAAAAAGCACTTGAATACAATAGTTATAGACATAAATATCATAAAAGGTTAATTCGATATTTAACATGGCAATGGAGAATTAGACAAATGTATTCATCATTGAAAAAGCCATATTCTATAGGAGGGGACAAGGGTTTACTATCAGTAATGGATATTCCAAAAGATTGGAAGCCAAATCGAATTAGAGAACAGCTAGAGAATGTTTTAATGGATTTAGAAAATGAGAAGGTAATTTCTCATTGGGAGTATAGTGACCCGCTTGATGAACAACAAGTTGGGAAACGTAACTGGTTTAAAAATTATTACTCTAACTTAGGTATAACTATTTTACCGCCTGAGGAAATGCTACAGTCAATGGATAGTGGAATAGGAAAGAAATTTATAGAGGAACCACAAGATCAATTACCTGTAGTAACAGTTGTTGAAGAGGTTAGGGAGACTGTGGAACCAGTCGAACAAAGAGAGAAGAAAATTCGGGATCAAATACTGAAAGTGCATAATGAAAAAAATGTAAGTATTCGTGAAATAGCAGATGAAGTTAGTATTTCGCCATCTACGCTGTCTAGATTTTGTAATTATAAAACAAAACGCTTGTCTAAAAAAGCATTAGAAAAGTTAACAAAATGGTGTGAAAGACAAGAGATATTAGAGAAGATGTAACGTAGACTAAAAACTACTTATAGAAATAGTTATAAATAAAATATTGGGATTGTCAAGAAATCTGTGTAAGTTTTTGAAACGAACACAGAGAATAGCAAATATTAAGGCAAGATCGCTTCTGTCTTTTTTATCTTCTTTTGACTTTCGGTTTGTGTGATAATTAAATCGAAAGGTCGTGGAAGAATGAAGATAGCGGTGATACAAGCAAGTACCCAAATTAGCAAAAATGAACTGATTTTTGAAGGGACAAAAAGGGCTGTGGCGAGGCATGGATATGAAGTGCTCAATTTTGGTGTTACAGTTGAAGAATCCGAGTTAAGCTATATCCAAGTGTCCTTAGCTGTTGGTCTACTTCTAAATTCAGGTGCAGTTGATTTTGTCGTCACTGGATGTAGTAGCGGTGTTGGTATGTCGATTGCCTGTAATACACTTCCGAATGTCATTAGTGGTTATCTGCCAACTCCAACAGATGCGTTCCTATTCGGTAGGATAAATAACGGAAACTGTGCATCACTGCCACTTGGATTGAACTTCGGTTGGGCGGGCGAATTAAATCTTCGCTTCACGCTTGAGAAACTATTTGAAGAACCGTTCAATACTGGGTATCCTGAAGAATCCGCCGAACGAAAGAAACGTGATGCAGAACTTTTTAAAGCAATCAAGAGTTTTTCACATCATGGCATCGTTGAGATTCTAAGTCAGATAGATGGAGCCGTTATTAATCCTGTTCTTCAAAAGCAAGATTTAGTGGAATTCCTCTTGCGAAATGGCACCAACACAGATATATCAAATTATCTTATCGAACAAACGAAGCATTTAAATTACGATAGGTAAATACTGTATTTTTTCAATACGTTTTGGCGAATTTATCGTTATCTATAAGTTGATTCAACACCATTGACCACTTGCGGATATGACCGACATTCCATTTGTTTTGGATTTCTTTTACACGTAAAAACAGAACTTTTATTAAGGCGTTTCCGGTCGGGAAAGCGCTTTTTCGTTATCTTACGGAAACTTGAATTGACACATTCGGCAACATTACACTCTCTAAAAAAGAAGCAGGTACCTCTTAAAGGTATCTGCTTCTTTTCACATAGATTCTATAATCATTTGTCTTTCATACCACTTGTTAAGTTTTTCATTAACACTTTTTGAAATGCGTTTCATTTTTTTATTACAAAATCTTGATAGCGTAGCAGGGGATAAACCTATTTCATCTGCTATCTCACGCATTGTTTTATTTTGATGCATATGCTGATGCATGATTTTTTCCCGAATCATATCCTCTGATCCTATAGTAGTTTGTTTTACTGTATCTGCAGTATAAGGTTCTTCCTGCTTCTCTTGCATATCTATTGTTTTTTTCTTCACCATACTATCTATATTATTCATCAATTCTTTTGGAGGTAAGATAATGATTCCCAACTTTTCATAGTAATTCTTAAACCAATTACGTTCGCCTATCTTTGTTTCATCCAATTCTTCTGCATATGCCCAATGTGAAATGACATTTTCTTTTTCTAAGTCAATTAAAACATTTTCCAGTTGTTCTCGGATTCGAGTTGGGCGACCCTTCGTTGTTTTAATACCTATTACAGATAGTAGACCTTTTTCTCCACCAATGGAGTATGGCCTTTTTAAAGTACTGTATTGTTGACGAATTCGCCACTGCCAAGATAAATAACGTATTAAACGTTTATGAAACTTGTGTCTATAGCTATTATACTCTAATGCTTTTTTCGACAATAAAGCAGTTGTACTATTAGATCCATACAAATAACCTGATAAGAAACTACCTGGCTTAATCTTACAGGATTCTATTCCCATGTATTCATTAGTATTCTTATCTCTCCATAACACTACAGAATCAAGTACGAACAGCCTTTTGATTACTTCACGTTTCATTTCGAATTGTTTCCCAGTTTCTGCTTGATCGTTCAATACTACAACTTCATTATCATCATTCAAATAAATAAAGATACTAGCTAAAGCTGCAATACGTTGTGCTATTTTTATCTTATCTTCTGCGCGATAATACTCTACACCATTTGCGGATGCTTTTGGCATATTGCACAATTCCAATACGTTTTCATAACTAAAATCTATGAATTCATCTGGTGATTTAGCTTGATTTAGCCACTGGATTGTAATGGTATCCAAACAATCTGCTGTAAGGTCATCCATATTACTAATTACTCCATCGACCAATATGGACCATCTCTCTGCTTCGTTTGTGTTAACTAGTCTCAAATCCTCATCCTTATGTGAGGATAGTTGTGCAACTCCACTTGAATTTTTCGTTTCTAATGGCAATACCGGTTTTGCTACTGCTTCATCTTCCTCAAAATGATTTTTTGCTATTCCATCACGTAATTGATAGTACATTGCGTCATTAGTTACAGGATAGTAATCATCCGATATATCTGCTATATGTTCTTTTACCTGACTATCTTCAAAAATTGAAATTTGAGTTGGCTCAACTGCTTCAACTTTTCCTCCGAATTCTTGTTCAATGATCTTATCTAGTACATTTTGAATCTCAATTTTATATTTATCCAGATTGGCATAAATGTTCAATACCGATACTCCTTGCTCTTGTTTCTGACCTAACCAAGAAACAAGCGTTGAAAAGGAAGGGGACATATTAGCAGATGTTACTAATTTATCGTGATTCTCTTGTACTTCTTTATAATATTTATTCCATTTGCCCCATAACTGCTTATTTTCTTCATAAATTGGAGCAGCAAGTAGGAGGGCATCACTGAACAATACTAATACTTTTTCCATATTTAAATACCTCCTAACAATGTTAATTACAAACATAATTTGCATCTTAAAAATGTGAAACGTCATAGCTATATGATGGCTACATAGCCTTGAAGTTAAAATATTATCAGAATAGTCCTTACAAGTATCAGCTTTCTTATACAATCTAATTATGGACTCATTTAATTTCTTCTGTGCTTGTCTTTATTATATAAAACTGTTTCTATTTGTAAAATTACTACTTTACAATACAGTTTCAATTTTTAAAAGTAAATTAACTATTTACACTGATTTTCTTCCTACAGCTTAGATAACTTACTACATTAGGTTACACCCTTTATAACCAGCTGCTTCTTACTTGAAATCATACAGCCTTATCATGGCTATAACTCTTTACTTGAAATCATGCAGCCTTATTGTGGCTGCAATTCCTTATCTTTAATTAGACATAGCTCTATTGTGGCAACAATTTAGTAATTTATGAAACGTTATAGCTATATGATGGCTACAACTCTTAAAAAATGAAACGAGCATGCCCTGATCATTATCCTTCTAAAAAAAATTTTATTCTATATGATTTTATGATAAACGTTGATATAAAGCCATTTCATAAAATATGATTGAAAACTCGATTAAACCATTATAGCTATATGATGGCCACAACTATCATCATAAAAAATCATGAAAACCCTTATATACCAAGGGTTACAGCGGTTTTTTATATAAGTTAAGTTGTTTTGAAAACATGAAACGCTATAGCTATATGACGGCAGGAAATATGAAATAAAATGAAACGTTTATAGCGGTATGATGGCTACAACTTTTCAAATAAAAGCAAATCTATATCCCTATATAACAACGTTTCTGTGGTATTTACAAAATATTATTATTCAACCAAAACATGAAACGTTATAGCTATATGATGGCTACAACTTTAAAACGAAATCAGCGAAAAACCCTATTAAATCAATGCTTAATAAAGATTTACTACAATTTATACTACGTTTCATATTTACTAAACTTCATAGACCTATGGTGGCAACAAACTTTTTTTCATGAAACGTCAAACCCCTTGTCGCACAAGGGATTGAGGCACGTTTCATTTTTTTGTTTTTCCTCTTAAAGGGACAGATTTCACCAGCATTCGATTTGATATAATCAAAAATGTAATTCTATACCTAATTGTGGGGAAAACTGCAACTTAAAATAAAAGGAGGTGAAAAAGATGGAAAAACCTTTCGTTATAAAGAACAAACGTAGTTTGAATGGTGAAACAACAACACCGGTAATTGTAACAATTAAATCATGGCAAAAGTTAGTAGAAGCTTTGGAAGGTAGGTATTACAGTTTTAAAGATACTTATTTAGAAGACATTGTGAAGTCAATGTCCTATGAAGAACGAATTGCAGATGAAGAGGGGTTTGTTGAACAAGCAAAGCCATCTTTTTCACTGAAAATGAAAAAAGTTTTAGATAAAGTAAGTGTATTTGATAAAAATGAGGGCAGAAAACATAAGCTATATGGTATTACAAATGCTGATTTAGAAGTATTTCTATTTCTTTATAAAAAATGTAATACATATGGTGAGCTTTCGCATGTATCGATCCACATGCTTTGGGAAGATTATAAAAATTATAAAGAAGCATTTGCACATATTCACCACTCACAATTTTATGTGGCTTTGAAGAAGTTAAGTTTCCATAACATCATTACAATCGAAAATGAGTACAGTGGTAAATATAAAATCATCTTAACTGATTTCATGAATAAGGAAACGAATAAAGCAAATGCATATACATTTATTAGCCCGATAGTATTTACCAAAGAATTCTTTGAGTTATCCATTGCAGCTAAGAAACTATTCATGGATGTAGCAATGCAGCAGAAACGCGAAACTACCCTGAAACGTTCTTTATTCAAAGTTGATGAACAAGGAAACTCAACACACTTTGGTGGTATGTATCGTTACTTACATAAGAAATACCCACATCAGATTCGTGCTGTACTTGAGGAATTAGAAACAAAACTTTCTGCTACTGGATCTCCTTTATTTAAAATTTGCAAGTTAGAAAAAGGGAAGAGGAATAAAAAGCAATACACAACATTGCATTTATCTGTACATCCTGATTTCTTATGCGCGAAAGAAGAAGGAGCAGAATACCGTGATCCATTTACACCACGAGATACATATAAGCGTAAAGTTAAATTCATTGAGAACTTGTTAGTTGAAATGAATATTGCTGAATTTGCAAAGGATATGAACCAATTCATTAACGTTTTAAAACACTCTTGTCATCGTCAAATTCGCCAAGTAGTTCGTGGATTACGAGAAATAATTGATCGACAAGAAGGATATCCGAAAAAGCTTGTTTATACACTAAGTAAATTATTAAAGCAATCTTCTCAATATCGTGTATTAGACACAGCCGCTAAAACTGGTATTTATCCTTTAATTACACACAATGTACCAAAGCATGAACAAGAAGAGGCCATTTTTAAATTTGGTACTCATTTTGCTATATACTCTTTACGCAATGTTCAAAAGCTATTCCGGAAAGCGCATGACCTGCTTCATGCGAAATATGCTGTACCTGTAACCATAGATGCTTATCACCGTAATTACATGCAGTATCAAGAGGAATCACTATTTAGGAAATATGCTTATGAGCAAGGAGTAAATATTAACGCATATACAGCATTAGAAATTGAAATTCGCGAACTATTAAAATCTAGTGGGCATAAAGGAAATCAAATCCCTAGCGATATTCGTGAACTGTTCATTGAAAAAATTGATAAATTGCCGAAGGAAAAGATTCGTGTAATTGAGGTCGCTGAAGACTTTAATTTAATTCAGTTTCTACAGTCCTTAGAAGCATATTACCGTTCAACTAGTGAAGTACCGCATACGGTCGATCAGCTGCTTCCAGCAATGTAAAGATAAAGCTCTCTATTTTTGAAAAAACAAAAGTGGAGGGCTATTCGTATTGGAGATAACATGTGGAATGCATTACTTCAAACAAAACAGAGAGAAAGTTTTCAATCTTAATGATTACGACTCTCTATTTTTTATGCAATTACATACATTGCACGTGGAACAAAATGAGATATTCACAATTTCCGAGTTGAAGAATCTGAATTTTTATTTTTTTATGCCATTTCATCTACAAAAAAGCATAAATATTTTTTATTATTCTGTTGATATCTTAATAATTTTGTCCTGATGTGTATAATAGAAAGCTTTAAGTACTGTTCTTATCATGTTCTATCTCTAAATCTACTTAAAATCAGAAAAAATTCTGTTAGTTATGTTTAAAAAGTGGATTCTGTTCCTAACTATGACCAATTTGTTAATAAATTGGTCATAGTTTTTAAGAAATGTGGAAAGTTTGTTCGTAAGTCAGCGAAATTTGCATTTATTATTTATTCATTCACTCGAATCAAATTAACGATGATTATATGTAGATTTTATATACCTACTTTACGATATTTTGTAGTTTTTAATCATCATCCAGCTCATTAAGTACGTTCCCAGTATTTACTTTTTATGATTTTTTGCGGCTAGAGTAATTATGAACCCTTAGCACAGCACTGTTTTAACACTCTTTTCCCTCTGTATAAAAGTATTATCTTTTTTCTTTATATATTAAAGATATATATTATATTAGGTTTTAATATTGTTTAATGCTTACTATAGAGAATAGGTCCTGTGTAAAACCAATTTCATTTCTTAATGGAATTGGTTCTTTTATGTACTGTAATAAACATTTTATTTAGTATTAATCATTCCTAAAAAACTTTGATATAAAATATAAATTTTTTTATATTCTCTTAGATTTCCGAAAAAAGTAAATCATACTTAAAGTAGATAGTTGATTAATGGAAATTACAGGTGTGAAGGTACAAAATAAAAAAGCAAGAGCATTAGAATTATTAGAGAAGGTAGGACTCACAGAAGTAGAAGCGAACCGAAACGAAATGTCTTGCAACTAAGTGGTGGACAACAACAACGTGTAGCAATTGCTCGAGCACTATCTTGCAATGTCGATTTATTGATTGCTGATGAACCAACAGGAAACCTTGATGGAGAAACAGCAAATGAAATTATTGAGTTGTTTCAGGAGCTCGCTCATCAAGAGGATAAATGTGTAATTGTAGTTACGCATTCACAAGAAGTTGCAAAAAAATCGGATCGAGCAGTTTATTTAAGGAAAAAGAAGTTAGTAGTAAACGAAATTAATAATATTTAAGAAAAAAGCTAATTTCGTTCTTAATACACGTAATTTTCAAAATTAAAATTTATGGCTGTTAATATTTGTTATATAATATATTTGTCAAAGCATTACCCCTGTAATTTCTATGATGAATCTGTAAGATAGTTTGTTTGTCTCGTATATTCATCTGAAACTAAAAAGAACTTGTAGAGATTCCTACAAGTTCTTTTTGTTTTAAGGGTTAAATGTGGATTTGAAATAAAGTTACGATTTTTTGAGGGGAGGGAATAAATATAAAAGTTTGTAAAAAAGAGAGGTTTTTAATACGAAAATTTGAGTTCAAAGATTGGCAAGCTGTCCATGAGTATACGCCATCAGGTGGTTTTGGTGCTACATGGCAAGAAGAAATGAAAAAACAGAAATAAAATAACGTATATACCTATTATGTGGATTAATTGGTAAATTTATAGAATAAATATCATATTTTATGATATTTATTCTATAAAATTCGAAAAGATGACAGAGTGTTGGAAACCCAAGAGGATTTCTCAACACTCTGTCTATTACTAAATATTAATATTGTTGTTGATATTGTCTTATAAGAAGGAATTCATTTAAGATATTAATTGAAAATATTAATTGGGAGGATGTTAGAAATGGAATTAAATAACGGGGATGGAATTAGTATAGAAAAAGGTACAAGTATTAACATGGAAGAAATGGAGTTATTATTACTAGCTGATCCCTCAACAGAAGTAGTTAATGGGTATCTTAAAAAGGGGGATTGTTTTGTTTTAAAAAAAGGTGCTGTTACTGTGGGTATTATGATTTTAATTCCTACTCGAACTGAAACAATTGAGATTATAAATATAGCAGTTTCCGAAAAAGAGCAAGGAAAAGGATATGGGAAATATTTACTTAGATTTGCTATAGACTATGCTAAAAAAGAAGAATATAAAACTATAGAAATAGGCACGGGGAATTCTAGTTTAATGCAATTAGGCCTTTATCAAAAATGTGGTTTTAGAATAACCAGTGTGGATAAGGACTTTTTCTTACGCAATTATAATGAAGAAATATATGAAAATGGTATTCAATGTATGGATATGATTAGGTTAACGCAAAATATATAAAAATTATTTGTACATAAAAATCGCAACGTCCATTAAATGTGGAGAGTTGCGATTTTTTGATGTAATGCGTCATTATGATTTGTGGGTAGTAAGAGCGAGTATATGTATTTGTGAATTATTACAAGATAAACAAGTGTTAATAAATGTATCTGTTATGTCAACAATTTGAATATATTTCAAATTGTTTTTTATAATTCAGATAGATTTTTTTCCATTAATTTTAATAAAAAGTAAAAAATATGAAATTCATCCGTTTTAGTTATAATTAAATATTCATTTGAATAATCGTTATGTGTAATTTATTGGATAATTATGAGTGTAATTTTTACTTTATTATGGGATGAAATTCTTACTAAATGTAGATATAACAACTATTATGTCGTTTCAATGATATAAAAATGTACAGTTAGTAAAATTAGAATTTTCATAATAATAAATATTATTATGTATTGAGAAAGTAAAAAATTAGAAAAAAATCAATTGAATCCCATAAAATAACGTGTGAATATTATAGATATAAGAAAACACTTTGATGTTTGAGGTGACTTTTCTACAAATTTAAATGCTTATTACATTAGGAGGAATGATAGTATTAATAATTTAGTTTGTTGCTAATTCAGTATTTTATATGCATCCATGGGCTTTTAGAACGCACAGTTCTTATTTGCTAGTAAGAATTTTAATATTAAATTTCTGGGGAAGTGATAAGTAATGGTCACTGCATTAAATAATGAAATTAAAAAATCATTAGTTGAAAAAATTGTGAATAAAAGTGCGTGTATTGGATATATTGGTCTGGGATATGTTGGACTACCATCGGCTCTTAAATGTTTAGAAGCAGGTTATGAGGTAAGAGGATTCGATAAAAGCACAGCTAAAATAGAAAAATTAGAATGTGGAACAAGTTATATCAGTGATATACAGGATACCGAAATCCAAGATGCTTTACATACAAATAGGTTTTTTATTAGTACAGAAATGAAATATATAAATGGATGTGATGTTGTCGTTATATGTGTTCCTACTCCTTTAGAAAAAGATAGTAAACAACCAGATTTAACATATATTCATTCAGCAGCTAATGAAATAGTCAAGTACATTAGAAAGGGTACATTAGTCATTCTAGAAAGTACTACTTATCCAGGTACAACAAGAGAAGAGATTTTATATAAATTAGAACATGAAACCAATTTTGAAATTGGTACAGATATTTTTGTAGCATACTCTCCAGAGAGGATTGACCCTGCGAATAAATCATTTTCAATCCAAGATATTATTAAAATTGTAGGTGGAGTTACGTCTAATTGTACAGATTGTGCTGCAGCCTTTTACAGTAACCTAATTAATGGGATCCATAAGGTCAGTAGTCCAGAAGTAGCAGAGACAGCGAAGTTATTAGAAAACACTTACCGTTTTATAAATATTGCTTTTATTAATGAAATGACACAAATATGTAATGAATTAAACATTAATATTTGGGAAGTAATTGATGCCTCTGGGACTAAGCCGTTTGGATTTCAAAAATTCTATCCAGGTCCTGGTGTAGGAGGACATTGTATTCCAATTGATCCTATATATTTTAAGTGGATTGCAAATAATAAAGATTTGGCAACAAGAATGATTGATGTAGCACAAGAAATTAACGAAAACATGCCAAATTATATTATTAAAAGGGCATTACAGTTACTACAAGATGAAGATGGAAAGAATGTTCTTATGATTGGCGTAGCATATAAGAAAAATGTTAACGATGCTAGAGAATCGTCAGCTTTGGATATTATGAATGGTTTAATGCTAGAAGGGTATAACGTCGATTACCATGATCCATTTATTGAGGATCTAATTGTGGACAATCATAATGTGAAAAAATCTATCGATTTAACTATGAATGCATTAAATAAATACCATTTAATTATTGTTCATACGGATCATGATTGTATTAATTTTAATTTGTTCAATGAGGCAAATTGCTTAATTTTAGATACAAGAAACATATTTAAAGATGAATCAATATATAAAAAAAATATTATATGTTTGTAGGTGATTATATGGTAGAATTTATTCCTTTTTATCGACCAGAAATAAATGATGAAGATGTTGAGGGAGTTATTCGTGCTCTTAAGTCTGGATGGCTTTCAAAGGGGCCAAAAGTGATAGAGTTTGAAGAGAATTTAAAAGAATATCTAAATACTGAACATGTAGTAAGTTGCAATTCAGGGACTGCGGCGTTACATTTAGCGTTATTGTCTTTGGGGATTGGATTAGAAGATGAAGTAATAGTTCCAAGTTTTACTTTTTGTTCAAGTGTAAACGTTATTATGCATGTAGGTGCAAAACCAGTATTTGTAGACATAGATGAAGAGGATTTATGTCTTGACCTCCATGATGTTAAAAGAAAAATCACTAAAAAAACTAAAGCCATTATTGCAGTTCATTTTGCTGGATACCCAGCCAAATTAAAAGAACTTCAAAAGATATGTAAAGAACACGGCTTATTTCTGATAGAGGATGCGGCTCATGCATTAGGAACTAAGTATGATGATACTTTGATTGGTACACATGGAGATATTATTTGTTTTAGTTTTTATGCTACTAAAAATATAACAACAGGTGAAGGTGGAGCGTTAGTCACTAAAAATGAGGAGATTGCTGAAAAAGCTAGATTATATGGTTGGCATGGCATCACCAAGAATGCATGGAATCGTTATGGCGAAAAAGGAAGTTGGCGTTATGATGTTCTATTACCTGGATTTAAGTATAACATGATGGATCTACAAGCTAGCTTAGGTATTAGTCAGTTAAAAAGAGCTGATAAAATGATTGAAAAACGAAAGAGAATAGCGGAAATATACCAGGAAGAATTAAAAGAAATCCAAGAGTATATAACATTACCTAACTATGTAAACAATCCAAGTATAAAACATGCATGGCATTTATTTGTTATAAAGATTAATCCTAATTCTCCTATCAGTAGAGATCAGATGATTCAAGAAATGAAAAAGAGAAATATTGGGCTGAGTGTTCACTTTATTCCCGTTCATATGCATCCATATTATCAAGAGAGATTTAATGTACATTTACCCAAAACAGAAGAAGTATTTGATCAAATTATTTCATTACCATTGTATAGTGCACTTACAGAAAATGAGGTTGAACATATCGTTACATCTTTAAAAAGTTTATACCAATTAAAGGTAGGGAGGTAAATATTTATGAAGATAGGAGTTATTGGTGGCGGTGGATTTATTGGTAAACATGTTACAAAGGAGTTAATAGCAAGAGGTTATGAAGTAATTATATTTGATAAATTTAAACCAAGTATTGATGTTCCTTTTGAAGAAATTGATATCTTAGATATTGCGACATTAAGAGAAAAGCTTATTAATGTGGATGGGGTCATACATTTAGCTGCATTAGTAGGTGTTGATAATTGCCGTTCAAATGAAGAAGATGTAGTCAGGGTGAATTTTGAAGGCACGAAAAATATTGTAGAAGTTTGTATAGAAAATGGAATAGATAAGTTATTATTTTCTTCTAGTTCCGAGGTGTATGGGGATGGTGTGAGTGTTCCGTTTAAAGAAAATGATGTCAAAATTCCCAAATCAGCTTATGGAAAAGCTAAATTAATGTCAGAAGATTTTTTGAAAGAATATGCTAATAATAGTTTTAAAGTCAGAGTGGTACGTTATTTTAATGTATACGGTTCACAACAAAATGATAACTTTGTGATTTCTAAGTTTTTAAAACAAACTCATAACGGCGAAAATATTACTATTTATGGGGACGGACAGCAAATTAGATGCTTTAGTTATATTAGCGATATTGTTAACGGAACTATATTAGCATTTGAATATGAAGGAGAGAATTTTGCTGATTTTAATATAGGAAATAACAAGCCTATATCTATGGAGGAATTAGCGGGAAAAATCAATGAGTTAATGGGAAACAAAAGTGAAATTGAATTTCTTAATTTAGGAGATGAGGGAGTAAGAGATTCTAACATAGAAATATTTAGAAGAATCCCTTCGATAGAAAAAGCTCAATTATTATTAAACTATCAACCAGTTATTTCATTAAATAAAGGGTTAGAGATAATAATAGAGGAGAAATATGGAAACACAGTATCTATATCCTAAAAACCCCAAAAAAATTAAGTATCCAATATATCCTTCTTTTTGGAGTATATTTGATCATATATATTTTTTGAAAAGTATATATAGATCCAATCATTCTAATCTAAAAGAGAGTTTACAAACTCTCTACCCTAATTCCGAAATTATATTAACTAATAGTGGTTCGTCGGCATTAGTAGCAGGGTTAAAGTATCTAAAGATAAAAAAAGAGGATGAAGTAATTTTATCAAATTTTAATTGTCCTAATGTAATAGAGGCTGTATTAACAGTAGGAGCAAAACCTGTATTAATTGATTTGACTACTGATTACTCACTTTCTCTTAATAAAATAAAAAAATACTCAAATGAAAATACAAGAGCAATTATTCTTACACATGTGTATGGATGTCATGAAGATTTAGAGGTTATTAATTGGGCCAGAGACAATGATATTTATATAATTGATGATGCAGCACAAGCAATGTTCTCTTATCAAAACGAAAAATTAATTGGTAGTTTAGGTGACATTGGAATTTTAAGTTTTGGGGGAACTAAACCCATCCCAAGTATAGGGGGAGGAGCATTACTTCTTAATCGTACGGTAAATGACTTGTGTGATATGGATGAAGAAAAGAAAGAAGAAGTGCTTTTAGATTATAAAAACCACCTGAAAACGCAATTAGCTTTAAGAATTAAGAAGAGTAGGCTACTGGGTTTATTTACTGATTATTGGGAAAAGTCAGGGATTCTTCCTTCTTATAATGATAGCAAATTGGATTCTTTGCCAGAGGAAACGGAAGTTATATATCCAAAAACAATGTCCACATTACGCTCATTGCTAATTGATAAACACTTAAAGAGAACGAAAAAGATTTTAGAAATTAATATATGTAATGCCAGTTTGTGTTATACGATGCTGCAATCAATTGAAGAAAAGTACGGGGTAAAGATTATATTTTCAGCTCAGAATGTTTATTTGAACTATTTCACTATTATTTTCAAAGAACCCTCTGATAGATATGAGTGTTCCGTATATTTGGCGGAAAAAGGAATACAAACTTGTTGGAATTATCTACCTTTAGGTGAAATCCCTATCTTTTCCAATTATGCCACAGAGTCAAAAAATATAGAATTTTTATGGTCTAGAGTATTATCAATACCTTTTAAATATCCTTTAAGGAAAAAAGACCTTAAGTATATATGTAGTCAAATTCTAATATATTTAGAGAAAAAGAAGTAAAAGGTGATTATATGGAAATCGAAATATGTACTGATGCCCAATATTGGGATACTTGTATGGAAGAATATAATGGTTCCGTATTCCATTGTTATGAATGGGGAAAATTAATGGAATTATTACCTGGTGTTCAATTTTTTCCAGTATTAATAAAAACAAGGGGTACAGTAGTTTTATCTCCTATATATGTACAGGATGGTAGGGTGCTGGGAAGTTTAATTGGTTATGGAGGCCCTGTAATCATTGGCCAAGATAAAATAGATTTTGCATTTTATGAATCGATAATAAATAGGAAGTTTGAAAATAAAATTCAAAAGCTTTTATTACCTATAACAATAAATCCTTTTCAAAGTTATAGTGATGAAAAGTGGGAGTATAAAGAAACTTATATGTTAGATCTACCAAATAATTTTGAGGATTTATGGACATCGTGTTCAGGAAAAGCTAGGACAAGTGTTAGATATGCCCGTAAACAGAGTGTTGAAATTCGGCCTATAGCCTTAGAAGAATTAGATGAATTTTACAATTTATATCAGGAACATAATAACAGTATAGGAGCGAGTTATTCATTTAGTAGAGAGTTTTTTTATTATTTATTTATAAATTTAAAAGAAAGAATCCTTTTCTTAGGAGCATTCTTAGAAGAAGAACTAATTAGTTCCAGTATATTTATAATGGATAAACAAGTTTTATATTACTGGATTAATATTAATAATATCAAAGGGAAAAATACACAATCTTCATACTTACTACTAAATGTTGCGTTTGAATTAGCAATTCATAATAAATTAAAGTATGCGGATTTAGGCTATTCACATAATAAAGGGATTGCTAGACCTAAGATATACTGGGGAGCAGCTTTGAAAAAATGTTTTTGTTTAAAAGAGAGGATTTAAACTATGATTATTAGTGGCCACCAACCAAGTTATTTACCTTGGTATGGTTTTTTTGAAAAAATTCATAAATCGGATGTGTTTGTATTTCATGATATAGCACAATTTGAAAAGAAAGGTTTTTTAAATAGAAATCGTATTAAAACTTCCCAAGGAGTATCCTGGTTAACGGTTCCGATGCAAATGAAAAATTATAAAGAAATCCCATTGAATAAGTTAAAGATAGATAATACACAAGATTGGGAGAGAAAGCATTGGAAGACAATAAGAATTAATTACTCTAATGCGCCCTATTTCAATGTATACAAGGATTATCTAGAGGGTTTTTATTCAGAAAAATGGGACAATCTTAACAGTCTAAATATGAATTTTATTCATTTTATTATTCGAGAATTAAATATTGATACGGAATTATATTATGCATCAGAGATAGAGGGTATTACAGGGAAAAAAAGTGATTTTGTACTAGAGCTTTGTCAAAAGTTTAATGCCAGTACTTATTATTCTGGAAGTTTAGGTCAAGATTATTTAATAGAAAGTGATTTTGAGCATGAAAATATAGAAATCATGTACCAAAGGATAAGAGAGTATTCTTATCCACAGTTATTTGGTGAGTTTATACCGCATTTATCTATGCTAGATGTTTTGTTAAATTGTGGTCCAGAGGAAACAGAAAAATTAATTAAAGGAGTTTAAAATCATATGAATGTACTAGTATTTGCTGCACACCCGGATGATGAAATTATTGGTGTTGGTGGAACAATAGCAAAACACGTGGAACAAGGTGATGATGTACATGTTGTAATCCTTGCAGAGGGGAAATCTTCGAGATCTAAAGAATACAGAGAACTAGATTTAGAGGTTAAGAGCCTGTCTTATAAAGAAACGGAGGGGGCATGTACTACACTTGGTGTAACAAGTTTTGCGAGGTTAGATTTTCCTGATAATCGTCTTGATACATTGCCATTACTAGATGTTGTAAAAGAAATTGAAGAGCACATTAATAAAATAAACCCTACGATTATTTATACTCAATATGGTGGAGATATAAATATCGATCATACTGTTGTTTATAGAGCAGTGATGACAGCTACACGACCTCTACCAAATAGTAATGTTAAATGGGTGTTTGCATATGAAACCTTATCTTCTACTGAGTGGAATTATAATGAGAAAGATAAGTTTCTTCCTAATTATTTCGTAAATATTGAAGAACATTTGGAGACAAAATTAAATGCGATGAAACATTATGAATCGGAGTTAAGGGAATTTCCTCACCCACGTTCAATAGAAGCAATGAAGCACAATGCTTTTGTATGGGGAGCAAAGTCAGGATATAAAGCGGCTGAAGCATTTATGTTAGTAAGAGGAACATGGTAGGTGAAGAGAATATGTTAATACCACAGGTACCATTCTTTGGATTAGATAGCAAACAAATTGATTTAAAATGGGTTGAACAAGGTTATGGATTAGAAGCAAATATTTTTGATGGAGAATCTTTACATGATAAGTCATATACAACAAAGTTTTCAGATGTACTTTCTTTTGTTCAAACACTTAATCCATCTTTATTAACCTTGCATTTTCCAACTGATAATGCAGACTATTTAAATAGTGAATTTATAAAAAAACAGTTATATGAGTTTATTAATCTTGCTATAAAATATAACGCAGCAGGTATAACAGTTCATGCTAATCAATTTATGAACATAGCAGAATTTCAGACTTATAATCTTATTGATAATAGAAAAAGAATTATAGAGTTCTTTAAAATGATAGATGAGGAAATAAAAGGAACCAATATATGGATAGGTGTTGAAAACTTACCCATAATTGGAAACTTAGGTGATGACTTTGATCCTATATTTGTATACCCAGAAGATTTTAATGACTTGGTAAATTTGGATTTATCTAATGTTGGAATAACGTGGGATATATGCCATTGGTCTATCACTTATCTTACACGTCTAGGAATTTCTAAATTATTAAGACAAGAGGAAATTGAGTATAAAGACTTTCATAAGTATATAAATTTAATGGATCATATCAAACATTTACATTTTAGTTCTTTTAAACATTTGACGATTCCTTATAGTGAGGTACGCTGCTTTGAGGGAGAAAGTCCGACTAATGGTTCTATTAATGAAAATTTATTACATGAAACTTTATTAAAAGTAAAGAATCAAGTTTCAAGTAGAAATATAGGAATTGTATTTGAAGTACAGGAGACTGATTACACAAATAGAGTGAAATCATGGGAGACTCTTAATTGGTTCCAAAAGAATATTACTGGCGTACAAGCAAACTCGAATTTTTTAAAGATATAAAAAGAGTTACTGCTTTAATATCATAACAAGTAATTTGAGTTAGAGATGATTTTAGTAAACCTTTTCTTCTAAATAAGTATGTTAGAAGGAAAGGTTTTACTATTAATGTTTTCTAATAAAAGGGAGGACAAATGAAAAAATTAGCTATTACAAAAAAAATCATTGTAAGTTTTGGAATTCTATTGCTTTTCTTTTTTAGTAATCCATATGGAGAACCAGTAAAAGTAAATGCTATGGTTAATAATAATCTGTATTCTCCTGTGACAGAACAAGTTCGTGCTAGTCGTGCCATTGAACATATATGTTTTCTTTCTGAAAAAATTGGTCCACGGCCAAGTGGGACTATGCAAGAACATAGAGCAGCTAAATACATTGGAGATACATTGCAGAAATTAGGGTATGAGGTTGAATATCAAGCACTTCCTGTACCTGATCAATATATTGGAAGTATTTCTTTTAGTATGTATGGGGAAAAAGATTGGCAGGTTGGGGCAGCATCTAATGCATTTATATCTAAAAATCCGGTGGTTGGCTCGGTAGTTTTTATAGGAAAAGAGACCAATATTAATAGTTTATCTGAGTCAATCCATGGGAAAATAGTATTATTAGAACAAGCCGATACTATTGAAAAATATAATGAACAGGTTGAGCATGTAGCGATAAAGGGAGCAAAAGGTGTGTTGTTATATAGTACGATTGGGGATAGAGGGAACTATGGAGAAGCTTTTAATCCAATTTTAAAAAAGGAACAATCGATACCTGTATTTGGACTTGCCTATAATCAGGGGATTAGAATGAAAGAAAAGTTATTACATAATCAAAATGTAGTCAGTTTAAAGGCAAAGCAAGAAGTAAATTTGCGCTCATTAAATGTTATTGCGAAAAAAAAGCCTAAACATACGACAGGTGATGAGGAAGTAGCAATAATGAGTGCTCATTATGATAGTGTTATCGGGGCACCTGGAGCAAACGATAATGCTTCTGGAGTAGGGCTTTTATTAGAGTTGGCTTACAATTTTAAGGATATAGAGACTAATAAAGAAATTCAATTTATTGCTTTTGGAGCGGAAGAAAATGAATCTTTAGGAGCTTATCATTATGTTAATCAGTTATCTGCTAAAGACAAAACACGTATTCGAGGAGTGTTTAATGCAGATATGATTGCAACAAGTTATCATCAGGCTAAGGATTTATATGCAATGACGTTAGATGGCTCTCAAAATGAAGTAACAAATACTGCTGTAGCTACTAGTAAAGAATTGAGGAAATCGGTTGTGTTAACTGGAAAGTTTGATTCTAGTGATCATGTACCATTTAATCAAGCTGGAATTCCCTCTGCTTTATTTATATGGATGGATGTAGAGAGTTGGGATCCTCTTATTTATCATGTTGAAAGGGTTTTCCATACACCTCAAGATACCGTTTTAGAGAACATCTCGGCTCAACGTATGCAAGATGCACTGGAGATTATTGGTACGAGTTTATATTATTTTATCAAAAGATAAGTATTTTTATGAATTGGTAGCTTATTTTGCTAAATTTAGATTTTGGTAAAAGTGTTATAAAGCTCTTTACGTAATAAAAAATATACAGTGAGCATAGGTGAGATATATATGAGAAGTACATGGAAAGAGTTCAAGGGGATGGACCTTAATGTATGGATTCGCTTTATTGGAGAAGCTTTAAATGGTATTGCAATGATGATGTTAATGCCATTTTTCGCATTATATTTAAAGGATAAAGTAGATTCTTTGCTTGAGGTAGGTGTGATCATAGCTTTATCTCCAATTGCAGCAAGTATAGGCTCGTTAATTGGAGGACATATAGCAGATACTTATGGCCGGAAACCAACTATGGTACTCTCTATGGCTAGTAATGGGTTATTAATGCTGTTTTTTTTGTTCATAGATGGTTTTATAGCATATGCAATCTTATCTATCGGTTTAGGGTTATGTAACTCTTTTTTTGAACCAGCCGCATCTGCAATGGTTACGGATGTAACAGAACCAGAAAAAAGAACTGAGGCATATGGATTACTTAGAATGGCTCATAATATAGGAGCAGCGATAGGTCCTATAATTGGCGCAGCAGTTGTAGTTGTATCAAAAGATGTCATCTTTTTGATTACTTCTGGAACCATGCTGTTTTATACAATATTAATGGTACTGTTTTTAAAGGAAACAAAACCTAAAAATGTCATGATACATGAAGAAACACCTGAAAATTCAATAAGATCCACATTAAGAGTTGTTATAAGGGATAGGATATTACTTTTCTATATAGTTACAGGAATCATTATATTTATGGGATTCTCGCAATCGGAAGGTATGTTACCGCTTCATTTTAGTAATGAGAAGACAATGATTTTTGGAAATAGTAATCCATTTCCATATTTAATGACGTTAAATGGCCTATTAGTTGTTTTTTTTCAATTTCCCATTTCAAAATGGTTAACTCACAAATCGATTGGGAAATCAATGCTATATGGCGCAATTCTTTTTGGTATTGGTCTTTTGGCAATAGGATGGTTACCAAAGTGGTTTCAAGTAATAAACACAAACGATTTAGTTATTTTAGTTTCATTATTAATAGCTTATACAGTTTATACTTTAGGAGAAATGATTATGTCACCTGTCCAAATGACTTTCGTTGCTAATTTAGCTCCAGAACATTTGAGGGGTACTTATATGGGAGCCGCTAATCTGCAGTGGATTACAGGTAATATATTAGGGCCTCTTTTAGGCGGTTTGTTACTGGAGCATCTTCTAGGGCATATATTATTTACAATCTTAGGTGTGGGATGTGTTATGTCTGGATTTGTTTACTTATTATTAGATAAACTTGTTGAGAATAGAAGTAAACAGATACCTATAAAACAAACATCTTAATTTTAAAAGTGTTATCAAGTTGAAAAAAATTTCTATTTTATGAATTAAGTAAAGCGCACGTTTATTAACAATAAACGTGCGCTTTACTTATTATCATTTATAATGTATTGAAGTCAATTCATACATAGTAACTTTGACAGGCTACGGTTTTAATACGATAAAAATTAATTTGATTCTTCTTAGTCGACTACAATCAGATTTCTTGTCTTATCAATATGATTAAGTAGCATATGATACTCTTCTTCATACATAGTTAAACGTTGTAGAAGGGTTTGATTCTCTGCTTCTAAATATTCAATTTGCTTTTGTAAATTTGTCAATTCATTCACTTCTTTATAATTTTGTAGAAAGATAATAATGTCATCTAATGTAATAGATAAAGAGCTTGTTTCTTTTGTTTGTTGGATGGGGGACTTGTTATTTCCAGTTTTTTGATTTTGTTTAGCCTGTTGTATTTCTTCTTCGTATTGTTTTCGTACGCATGAGTTCCAACGAAATCCGCAAGCAGCAGGTGTCCTAGCTAATTGCTTAGCTACCTCTTTAAATGCAGCTAATTGTGTTCCACCGTCACGAATATTTTGAAGTACTATTGTTGCGAGAAGTGAATCGTTATCGTTAGTCCAGGAATCTTGTCTTGAAATTACCATTTTTCAATCCCCCTTATATGCCTTTAATTACATATATGCAATTACTTAAAATGATAGAAGCCCAACTTCTCTTAAAATGTAAAGGTTTTATACTTAAATAAGAGATCGGTTTAATATGAGGAGAATAAGACTCAAATTAAAATAATTAGGAGTAAGTTGATAGAAGTATACACTCTTTAAAATGCGAAATTGCATAAAAAATAAGGTTGACTATTTATTAAGTCTGTAACTACACTTGTTACAGCTATGCGACTAAAGTAATAGATTTGATGGCATGAACTAGTTGTATTAATGATATATAAGTGAATATAAAAAAATGAATGGAGTTGAAAATATAACCCTAAATATAAGACGCTTGTATAAAAAAGAAGTTAGGTAATCTATAGTTTTTTATAATCATATATAAATTAAAAGAGGTGCACGATTTGAAAATTTTTAAGGGAATTCTAGTTTCTTCAATTGCATTAACAGCATTTAATGGGGTGGGAGGACTACTCCCAAGTGAAAAATCAGAAGTTGCCTACGCAGCTAGTTACGATTATTCAAATAAGCAATTGAATTCTATTGTACATAAGCAAGTTACTAAACAATTAATTTTGAAATTTAAAAATGAAGCAAATTTGCCATATCAGGATGGGATAGAAAAATTCATTAAAGAAGAAAAACAAGACCCTGAATTAAATGGAATTTTAGCCAAATATCAAAATGTAACTATAAATCGACTTTTTAGTTCTTTAAATCCTAAAGAAATTAAAAATCTAGGTAAAGAAATAAAAGACTCTGATCATATTTCTTCTAATTTGCTAAACTATTATATTGTAGAAACCCAAGGTGATATTGATGTACAAGCATTGCTTGTACAATTTGAGAAATCATCTCTTGTTGAAACGGCATATTTACAGGAAGAAGAAGCTCCACCTGAAGAGCGTTTATCCAATTTATCAGTTAATCCATATGATGAACCTAGACTTACAAGGCAAGGTTACCTTGAACCAGCACCATTAGGAATCAATGCACCTTATGCCTGGAGTATAAAAGGTGGAGATGGAAAAGGAACAACTTTTGTAGATATGGAGTATGGCTGGTTATTTAGTCATGAAGATTTAGTGAATCAGAAGATCGAATTGATGTCCGGACAGAACAAGAGTGAACACCATGATCATGGTACCTCAGTCTTAGGAATTGTTTCTGCAGAAGATAATAACATAGGTGGAATTGGGATTGCACCAAAAGCTAAGGTAAAGGTTGTATCTCAGATTAGAGACAACGGTATGTATAATACAGCTGATGCTATATTAAGTGCGGTTAACAATATGCAAGCTGGAGATATTCTTTTATTAGAAGCTCAAGCAACTTATGAAGGATATGGAGATAAGAACTATCTTCCTGTAGAAGTAAAACCGGATATATTTGATGCAATTCGTCTGGGAACAAATAAGGGAATTATTATTATTGAAGCAGGTGCAAACGGCGGAAATGACTTGGATCAATTTAGAGACCGTAATGGTAAACAAGTTTTAAATCGTAATAGCCCTGATTTCAAAGATTCAGGGGCGATTATGGTTGGAGCAGCTTCTGCAAGGGTCCCTCATAAACGTTCATATTTCTCTAATTATGGTAGTAGGGTAGATGTATATGGATGGGGGAATGCAGTGGATACAACAGATGCTAAACCACGTGAATTTATGATAAATCTATATACTTCTAGCTTTAGTGGAACATCTAGTGCATCACCTATCATTGCTGGTGCTGCTGCATCAATTCAAGGAATTACAAAAACTAATCTGGGAAAAGTATATACACCAAGCCAGCTTAGAGATATTTTAAGTGATCCTAGTACAGGAACGAAATCCAATGATCCAGCCTCTGATAAAATTGGTGTTTTACCTGATTTAAAAGCCATTGTATCTAAACTTGGCTTTTCACCAAACTTAAGCAATGATTCTTCCATTGTATTCCCAGAGGAACAAGAAATAAATAAAGGGAATGAAGGAACTACTATTACATTCCCGAAAGAGGATTCCGCTAATAGTGAAGGGAACTCTAACTTCATTTTCCCAGAATAATTGTAGAAATACCTTTTATTTAGTATGAAAGAATCTTATATAAGTAGTTGTTTATAATACTAGTGAGACAGGCTCTTATGTGTAATAGTATAAGAGCCTATCTGTTGTACTTTTAACTATATGAGGAAGGTACTTCTGGGGATATTTTAATTGCTTTAACAAATAAAGCGTTAAATTGAATTTATTTACAAAATATACAAGCCGTTTAAGAAGATTTAAGAAGGAGGGCAATTTAATATTTTTAATGTATTATACTGCGTAGCTGAAAAGGTTATATAATGGTTATGATATAATAAAATTCAAGTACAATAAGGAGGGGAAAATTAAATGATTTTTCAAAGCATGATTACAGCTATTATAGAAAAATTACAAGAGACTGTGAATCCCTATTGGATAATTGTATTTGGATCCATAGCAGAGGACAGAGAACGAGATGATAGTGACATTGATATAGCTTATTTAAGTGACATAAAATTAGGGAATTATGAACGTTTTTTATTAGCACAGGAGTTAGCGGATATTGTTCATAGAGATGTTGATTTAGTTGATTTATCAGAAGCTTCTACAGTTTTCCAAGCTCAAATTATACATACAGGAAAGACAATATTTTGTTCGGATGAAGAGCGAAAAACAATTTTTGAAATAAAAACTTTAAAAATGTATTCAAAATTGAATGAGGAACGCAAAATCGTATTTGAGGATATAAAGAAAAGAGGTTCTATATATGAAGAATGAAGTTATTTTGAATAAAATTTCTACAATAGAGCGTTGTATAAAAAGAATTCAAGAGGTATATGGAAATAACCCTGATAATTTAGAGGATTATACAAAGCAAGATTCTATAATATTAAATATTCAAAGAGCATGCGAAGCAAGTATTGATTTAGCAATGCATATTGTTGCAGGAAAGAAGTTGGGACTACCTCAATCTAGTAGAGAGGCATTTGATTTGTTGGTTGATGCAGATATACTTAGTACCGAACTGGCAAGTAAGTTAAAAGCAATGGTTGGGTTTCGAAATATTGCTGTTCATGATTATCAAAGTGTAAACTTAGATATTGTTCGCCAAATTATTGAAAAACATCTAAAGGACTTTAAACTATTTACGAAAGAAGTTATGGGAATTCTAGAACTATAAAAGTACAAATCTTAGAACTATGATTAAAGTGGAGAACACTGTAGTAACTGTATATCATGAGGAGGAAAGTACTTCAGTGGGTTCTTTACTTGCTTTAACAAGTAAAAATAAATTAAGCGTTACATGGACATATTGAAAAAAGGCATCTTAAGGTGTCTTTTTTTGTTTTGGAAATTATTCGTATATTTTATTATAAACGGAACATAATATTACTAAAATCAGTGGAGGTGTGTATGAAATGCAAATTCGCGAAAATAATAATTCGAACGAAATCTTGATAGCAGCTGCAGCAAGTGCTATTGAGCAAATGAAATATGAAATTGCTCAGGAGTTTGGTGTTACACTTGGACCGGATTCAACAGCAAGAGCAAATGGTTCAGTAGGTGGGGAAATTACAAAACGCTTAGTGCGTATGGCGCAAGAACAGTTATCAGGACAATATAAAATTCACTAAGAGAAAATATGTGTTTGAGCCAAAAGATAGGGAAGGAGTGTGAAAGTATTATTCACACTCCTGTTTTATCGTGTATAGGTAAAGTGTTTAAATCAACTAAATGGCTAACGTTGCTCAGTTGATGGCAGTTAACTTTTTAGATGTATTCCCACAGTAGAGCAGTTAATTCATTTAATGTTTTATATGGAGATAAATTAGCATTCATATGCTAATTTTCATGGAAAATAGAAAAACCACCCTTATAAAAGTGGTTTCTAATAATTATTTTGGATTATACATTTACAATTAGGCGATAAGATAATTGGGCAAAGTTAAATTAATAAGAGATACTTTATACATTTCTATTATTTTGGTTCTGGATAATGATTGTAGTACGAGATTCTAATAAATTCTTGGTAGATATTTGTTAATTTAGCATCTCTAAGAGCATCGTTGAATCTTTGCATACGTACACTACCTTGAGCGTATCCTCCACCAGGAGTATAAGGATTTCTAGCTTCAAAGTCATCCATAAATACTTTTAATTTTTTATAGTCTTGAGATTGATAGAAAGCAGCGGCTTCTTCAGGTGTAACATCAAAGTAAGAAGATGATGCTGAGTTATAAGTAGCTGCTTGAGCAGTAGGTGTCTCTAGCATAGTTGCAGCCCCACCAAACATAGTAAGCGCCATAGAAGACACAATGATTTTTTTAAACATAATAAAACCTCCATATAGAATATTTGGATTAAAAATCATCCTGTAATCATTATAGTTACAACGGAAATGATTATCAAATGCAATGGTGCATAATTTATGATGTGAACGAGAAGTCCCTCCATCTCTATATGAAGGAATGTAATAGGAAATTAATAGATTGAAAGAGGGATATATACTATTGGTGTTAACAAGGAAATAAAAAGGCTTTTTTTAGTTGGAGGAATTTAAAAGGCCCCGTCATTACAGACAGGGCCTTTCAAAAGGGCATGACATTTAACAACTGAAGGTACCATTATACTACCATTAATGGGATTGAAATTCCATTTGTTTGGTGTTGAGAAATAAAAAATATATGTTGTAGGAGGAGAGATGAAGAGATGTTTCTTATAGATTTTGAAATACGAGAAAGCAAATGCCGAATTTAAATCTGTCTTTAAACAAAGGGATAGAAGTATTACTTTTGCTTAGCAAAGCGTGTTAAGCCTCATTCAAAGTCAAGTAATTGACTACAAAATAATTCTCTCAACACAAAATATAGTCTGGTTAAAAAATTAGGGGGATCAAATCATTGAAGCAGTAAAAAAACTGTTTTCAGGATAGGTAACCTTTTTGTTTTAAAAAGAGAATATATTTTCTCAACAGGACAAATGGTAATCATCTATAAGTACTAATTATAAGGATAATAGGAAAATAGAAATTAATAATAAAGGAGAATGCGAAATGAAAACAGTAGTATCTGATAGAAATCTAGCTGAAATCCGCGAAGAAGATGTAGAAGTCTTAAAGGTAATGGCACATCCGGTTCGGTTACAAATTGTAAATGAATTAATGCACCATAAAAAGTGTAATGTTACGCAGTTAACGGAAATATTAAGACTCCCACAATCTACTGTTTCACAGCATCTATCAAAATTAAGGAGAACCGTACTCCGTGCAGAAAGAAGAGGGTTAGAGATGCATTATTATATAGATAATGCTAAGGCTCGTCAGATTGTAGGAATTTTAGGTTTGTGGGGAAGTGATAAGTAGCGGCTACATTACATTTTAAAATGAAACACATTTGACACTCCCACCCCTAAAGGGGCCAGCTGACTAACGTCAGTGGGATTCTTGCTACCAAAGGCGAAGTCCATTTCTGGTATCGCTGACGTGCAAGATTGCGGTGTGCCATCACCACTCCCACAACAGACCATATAGGTTCGTGGGCTACGGTACTGTGACCATACCGTACAGATTGTTGGTTCTCAAATTACAAAAACAATTAAATTGATACATTTAAGGTGCAAGTTATAAAAAATATTAAAGGGGGAATTTTTATGTTTAAGAAATTAGTAGTAGGGGCTTTAGCAACTGGGTTTATGCTGTCTGGTGCTACAGGAACATCCGCAGCTGTAGACACTGATAATAATTTGAATAACAGTAATAATTCAATTGCCGCAACATGTGATTATAAGGCTTTTCCTTATAATAGTAAAGATGATATGCCTATGGTAGTGATTAATGGTAGTGATTAAAGGGGGAATAAAGCATTATTTAAAAGGAACTGTTATAAACGGTGGACAGTTATACGGGTTATATGAACCTGAATATTGTTAAAGAAAGGACACTCATTTGAGTGGCCTTTCTCCGACTTAAAAAATATAACAATCATCGAGTAAGCTTATTATAGCATCAATAAATAGGATTTTTATATGTAATATTGCATATATATAGATTTATTGAAGTTTTATCTATATAGTTTAATTGTCTGTTATTTGTTTTAATTCATTTACTTATATTATTTTTTGAGCGCTCCAGCAATGGAGCCTTTTTTTATGCAATAAAACATTTTCTTTACATTATTTAGTCGATGTATATTAGCTTTTCCTTCTTAAAAGTTACCTATATTTTACCAAAACATTGTATAGACGACCAGTCTTTTTATGAGAATTTAGTGAGTTAATAGTATTAAATTTGAAAATAGTTTTTATATCAAAAGTAGTAGATGGATTATTCTGTATGTCAATCGATATGCTAAATTGCATATCGAAAAAAGTAGAATTTGTTAACGTTTTCAAAATAAGGGATATTTTTATAAATTTCTGCTAATATCAAACTTGTACTTATTATAAAACAAGGGGATGTTTATATGTTTAAAAAAGTTACATTAGGGATATCATCATTAGGGGTGGCGGCGGTAGTTGGGTTAGGAATGGCATCGGAGGCATCAGCAGGACCAGCAGCACCTCTAACTTCTTTAAGTGTAGTAAAAGTAGAATCACAATTGGGTGGAGTTGAATACATTAATCCTAATAGTTTTAGTACAACTAAAGATCATGGGGGAAGTTACTTATATGTTTACACAAAAGAAATAGGATATGGCCAGTTTCCTTTTGCCAAAATGAATGGATTTGATGTGAAAAGTATTGGTTCACAAATAATTGGTGGTAATCCTATTGTAGGTTGGGAATATAAATGGGACGCATCAAATCATCAAGAAGGGACTTTTGAATATCAAAAGACTTCAATAAATTATCCAAGAGATACGTGGCGCACTTCATTATATATTAAATAATTAGTTTTATATATTCGTAGCATGAAAATTCCTGCACCTTGTGTGGAGATTTTCATAAAGAAAAGGCACCCTTATGTAGGTGCCTTTTCCAATAGTTTGTTTAGCAGAAGCAGCTAGCTCCAACTATGATTAATAAAATAAATAGTACAACTAATAAAGCAAAGCCTCCAGCAAAGCCACCGCCACAACTACCGCAACTACCACCAAATCCCATTTTAATCTCTCCTTTGAGTAGGAGGGGAAAATTAAGGTAATTCATGTATTTTAACGGGTTCACTTTACCCTATGTTTTTACGGATTAATTGAGCAGGTCCTTTTGAAAATAAAAAAAGACACCCTAAGGTGCCTTCCTCCGACTTGAACCACTTTACTTTTAATAATATGTATTGGACATTAAGTAAACACATCCTATAAAACAGAATCATTTATTTTTACCAGATTGTTAGTGTACAAATACAAGAGAATCGAGATCGTTTGTTTGGCTAGATTAAAGCAACGCCACATCTATATGGTTGAGATGTGTTACGCCTTCTAATCGGAGAATCTGCTTTATAGAACGTGTCCACAATTTATATTTTACTACATGTAATATTTATTTAGTGTAATTTTTTACAAATATGTATAATTGCATAAAGTTTACGAAAAAATGAGAGTATAATTTGGTATTGTGTAATAAAGATAAAGTCCACCTACGGAAATAGGTGGGCTTTTTAATGCATAAAGAAAAGACACCCATATAAGAGTGTCTTTTCCGATAGTTTGTTTAGCAGAAGCAGCTAGCTCCAACTATTATTAATAGAATAAATAATACAACTAGTAAAGCAAATCCTCCAGCGAAGCCGCCGCCACCACCACCACAACTTCCACCAAAGCCCATAATAGTTCCTCCTTTAGATAAGAGGATAAAACAAGAGGTAACTCATGTATTTTAACGGATTCAATTTACTTTATGTTTTTATGCATTAATGGAGCAAGTTCTTTTGAAAAAAAGAGAAAGCCAATCTAAGGCACTTCTCCTGAATATTAATAAATCGCATATATTAATAAAAACAGACTATTTAATATAATGTATTAATCCTAACAGAAGGGAGGAATAACCATGCAATTAGTTTGTTTCCAAGTAGTAAGTGGACAATACTTCTTAGTTGTAGAAGGTATCCAGATTCCTGTACCAATTCCAGCGTTTGCTGCAGCTCTATTAATTGGTTTAGGAGTAATCCCACTTTGTTCTTAATTTAAGGAATTGTAAGCAGTTTTACCTTTCAATCGATAAGCCCCTAAGTATATAAATGCTTGGGGGTTTTCTTATAAAAAAAAGACACCCTAAGGTGCCTTCCTGCGATTTGAACCAACGTAATATGGTATTGGATGCCAATCCAATTATTATTTTACCACGTTAGATAATTTCGAGTATTGAGAAATAGTAAAAGCACTCTTTCGAGTGCCGCTATTTACTTCACTACTTTATCCATAACTTCTTTATACTTATTAAACTCTTCATCTTTCATATCGCCATTCATCTGTAAAAGGAAATTCCCCTTAGCATATGTATGTGAGAAAAGCATTGGAGCTGAGTTTCCTAGCTCATCATAGTACTTCTTAGCTTTTTCTAAGTCTTCTTTCTTACTAAATTCAAACACACGGCCACCTTTATCCTCACCTAATTTAGGAATTAGGATTCGTTTACCATCTTTACGCATGTTACCGAACTCTTTTTGTGGTAGATCCGTAGCATTTTCAGCTTCTATACCAGCTTTCTTGAACTCGCTAATAAGTGAAGTTGTAGTAACCGGTTCAGGCTTTTTAGCTTCTTGTTTAGGTTTAGATTCAGTTGCAGTCTTCTCATTTGAACCACAAGCGGATAATCCCATAAGTAAGGCGCTACATGCTAATGCTGCAAGTAATTTGCGTTTCATTGTGTTACCCCCAGTATGTATTAGTTATATAAGCTGAAATGTAAGATTTCTTATCTCATGGTAGCAAACAAGTTATTTGTATTTTGTTATATTTTGTCGAATGAGAATAAAAAAAGCACTCACAAGAGTGCTTAACCATAAATCTAATGTTTTTTACTAGATTTTTTATGTCCTTTATTTCGTTCACAAGCCACGCCATCGCCATCGCGATCTAAATGTGAAGCATAAGCTGGGCTATCTGGAGTTATATCATAGTAACCGGCATTATTTGCATCTGTACAGTTTGCAAAGTGCACTTTCTCTTGTTTAGGTGCAGCTTGTTGCTGAGGTGCTGTATTAGCAGTAGTTTTTTGTTGCTCCTGTTCTTTTGCCCGAGCTGCTTCTTGTTGTTTCTTTTGTTCTTCCTGTTGTCTTTGAGCCTCTTCTTGTTTTCGTTGTTCTTCTAATTTCTTTTGCTCTTCAGCCTTTTTCTGTTCTTCTAATCGTTTCTGCTCTTCAACTTCTTTTTGTTCTTCGGCTTTTTTCTGTTCTTCTATTTTCTTTTGTTCGTCTTCCTGTTTTTGCTCATCTAGTTTCTTTTGTTCATCTTCTTTTTTAGTTTCTTGTTTTGGTTCTTCTGATGTACTTGCTTTATCACTTGAACCACAAGCAGCCAATCCCATAAGTAACACGCTGCATGCTAAAGCCATTAATAATTTCTTGCTCATAATTTAATTCCTCCAAGATATATAAAATGTAATATTTCTGGACAATCTTATCAAAATAATTATCCGTATATTGTTATATTTTGTCGATTAGAAATAAAAAAAGAGAGCCGTAGCCCTCATTGGTTAATTTGGTACAATCTTCACATAATTTTATCCCTAGAAAATGGAAGGAAGTACATTCTCGTATTTTATGATACTGGTACTAGTTATCGGAATTGCAGGATTCATTTACCTGATGGATCGGATAGACAAACGGATTATGAAGGATGAAAAGTGATGGATAAACAGCAGAGTGACAAAGAAGAAATAGCAAACATAATCAAAATGATACGAGATTTAAGAGCTAGAGGGGTACATAACAGCGCAGATAAGGTAGAGGATATTACTTTAGCTAAATAAAAAAGCCTCGCAGGGGGCAAGGCTTTAAACAGGGTAAAAGAATTGTCGAGTAAATAAGAATTACTTCTTGAGAATGGCTTAATTTTAACACGATAACTCGTATGCATGTGTTACGGAATTATGAACTATTCTGATGTGCGAAGCATCATAAAGGGTGAGAAAAATGCATCCGCTAACTAAAATTAGCATAGTAAAAGGCCTGTGCAGATGCACAGGCTGGTTGATACACATATCGGTAATTAAATGTTAACAGATTTATTGAATAATCGTTATTGAGAAAATAAAAACAGTCGATTACCCCTAATTAGCTATTTCATGAAACGACACAATATTTTGTCCCTCTATTATAACATGGTCGTTTCTTCTAATTAAACAAGGAGTGAAAGCCTATGTTAGATAAAAATCAATCAAAAGTCTTCCTTCCTTCATGGGTATGGAAGGAAGGACGAAATGAAAAAGAAGCAAAAGAAAAAGCGATTGAGTACATTACTCCCAATCGCTATCCAGGATACAAAATCATTGAAATAAGAGGCGATATATCGCTTTAGAAGGATTGGACCTAGTGTTTGATGAAAGCGAAGTGATTCAATTACGAGAAGTGTGGGATGAGGATAAAGATATTCTTGAAATAGCAAAAGGGCTAGGAAGGAATCAACTAGAAATCGCCACATTAATCATGGATCAGGCAGATAAGAACAAAATTAAATCTCGTCCAATGGGGTTAGGGGCATGAAACAACTACCACGGGAGGGATATAGTCGAAATTTTTGATTATACTGCAACAAGTACAGCGGACAAATTTTTGAAGCGTAATAGCGTTATGACGTACTCATTAGAGTTTTATGACAAAGACGAAAAGTGGAAGCGTCGTTGGCTTGAGGCGAAGTCCGAGAGAGAAGCTATAGAAATCATAGGATTACCAACGGATTACCATAATAGGTAATATATTTCTAAATGCTAGGTGTTGAGAAATCTTTTTATAAATCCTTCATTCGGCTCAACAAAGCAATCAGCTTAATTAGCTAACTGCTTGTTGTACAAAAGAAAATTAGGCCCTGCAAGTTAGGATGTGTAACGTTAAGTTACAGTTATAGTGTTAGCAGGACCGGAAATGTTATACGGGGATTAATGTAATGAAAATTTCATTTTGTCGAACTCTATTTGAATAAAGTAACTAAAATTAATTGATTGTATCCAATGCAAGGGATATTTTTGAATAAAGTAACTTTAATCAAAGGGGAGATATATATAATGACTGGACAAAACAATCGTGGTGGGAAAAGAGAAGGAGCAGGACGTAAAGCGATCGGTGTAACAAGAAAAGTATCGTTAACTTTACCAACTGAGTTATGGAGTGAGATTGAGTTTCTGTGTGAATACGCTGGGGGGAGTCAATCTAAAGTAATTCGAAAAATGTTAGAGACGCAGATACCGAAAACTCAAATGGTACGGGATATAAAAGAACTTCAGAATGCCAACATTGGTGCAAATATTACAAGTGATGAGGATGCCGTAGATTTTTGCGTGAAACTGGTTCACGAGATCTTTATACAGAAGAAAGATTTTTCTAAACACAAAAGTAGAAGAACGTTTCAAAATGTTGGTTCAAAAAATATGTAACGGACTGGATATTGTTATTATCGTAATGGAATGTGATACAGACCACGTTCACTTGTTTTTAAATACAATGCCAACACTTAGTCCCGCCGATACAATGGCGAAAATTAAAGGGGTGACATCAAAGCGTTTGAGGGAAGAATTTCCTCACCTTATGCACTTGCCAAGTTTATGGACACGTTCCTATTTTGTTTCTACCGCTGGGCTATCGCCCTTCACACGCTTGAGGAAGGAGAATTCTTTCAGTAAATTCGTTAAAATGGATTCTTTTTTTTGCTACAAAATATAGACTAGCGTAGTGTTTTTGATCAAACTTCATTTTAAAGCTACAGAAAGGGAGATTTTTAAAGAAAAAGGCGTATTGGAAGAAAGTTCAAAAACTGTGCACAATTTCAGTATAAGTTTAATGAATTATTATGTGATAATTTAATTATAAAGCTATTTGGATGTAAAGGAAGTTAAATGAATATTTGAGTATGAAGTTATGAGGTTTCGTTTTTATTTGTTTAATCTTTGTAATCTATGTTTATTATTCTTTTACATCAATGCTCTTAATATAGTAAGAAAATTAATAGGAGGGGACTATTAAAATGAATAAAAAAATTCTAAAGCAGTTGAAAAAAATGACTACAAATAAAAAAGGATTAAGTGCTGCTGTAGTAGCAGTAGGAATTATGAGTACAACTTTAATTCCTCAAAATGCCTATGCACATGGGTTCGTTGAAAAGCCAGGTAGCCGTGCTGCTTTATGTAGCCAGAATTATGGAGCTTTGAATTTAAATTGTGGCAATGTAATGTATGAGCCGCAAAGCTTAGAAGCGCCTAAAGGATTCCCACAAGGTGGACCGGTTGATGGGAAAATTGCTTCAGCAGGAGGCCTGTTTGGTGGGATTCTTGATCAACAAACAGCTGATCGATGGTTTAAGAATACGATTAAGGGTGGAGAGAATACATTCACTTGGAAATACACTGCTCCTCATTTAACAAGTCAATGGCACTATTACATTACAAAAAAAGGATGGAACCCAAACAAACCTCTAACAAGAGCGGATTTTGAATTAATAGGAACTGTAAAACACGATGGTTCTGCAGCATCTAATAATTTATCACATAAAATTAATGTACCAACTGATCGTAGTGGATATCATGTCATTTTAGCGGTTTGGGATGTAGCTGATACCGTAAATGCTTTTTATAATGTGATTGATGTGAATCTAGTTAATAATGAAAAACCAGATACAGAAGCACCAACTAGGCCATCTGGACTACAAGTAGTAAAAACCACTTCAAATAGCGTAGAACTTAATTGGAAGCCTGCAACAGATAATGTAGGGGTGAAAGAGTATCAAGTGTTACGTAATGGAGAAGTAATTAATACTGTAGCAGGTACTAGTGTAGTTGATAAAAAATTAAGCCCAAACACAGATTACACGTATACAGTAAAAGCAGTAGATGCTGTAGGGAATATATCTAAGGAAAGTGAAGTATTAGTTATTAAAACAACAGTGGAAAAACCAGATACAGAAGCGCCAACTCAACCTAAAGGGTTACACAGTATGGGAATCACTGCCAATACTGTTGACTTAATGTGGAGTCCGTCTGAAGATAACATAGATGTGGATCATTATATTGTATACAGAGAAATTGCAGGGGTTACGAAGGAAATAGGTACTGTTAATACCACATCATTTATGGACAAGAATTTGCAAGTAAATACTACATACAAGTATGTAGTTACTGCAGTTGATACGGCTGGCAATGAATCAATGAAAAGTGATATCTTAACAGTTACTACGAAGGAACAAGAAAACGCTTATGAGAAATGGGATTCGTATAAAGCATATAAAAAAGGAGATAGAGTAGTTCACGAGGGTAAGGAATACGAGGCGGCCCAAAGCTATCAAGGGAATGGGGATCCGAATTGGATCTTTGCTTTATCTTTATGGAATGAAATAAAATAGTAATTTAATTAGTAGCTCATTTTTCATGTAATCAAGTAGATTTGAAATGAATAATTAAGAGGAGACAAAATCAAGTTTTATATTATAATTAAGCGCATCCTCTTAAAAAGAGGGGCATTATTAATAATTTACAATTAAAAACCTTATAATCAAATTAATGGATTATAAGGTTTTATTTTTAATATAAAAATTATTTACTGAGATTTTTTATGTCCTTTCATCTTTTCATCTCCTGTTATAAAATATTAATAATAAAATTGCGATATTGTTATATTGACATGAATTGTAATATGTGTGTATAAGTTTATATAAAAAGAAAGAATTTTTTTGAGAGGATTTCTTATTTTTATATAATATATGTGGTGAAAAACAGTCCAAGGTTAAATAATAAAGTGGAATGTATGGGTCACTGTTAAAGAGACGCAGTTAATTAGTGGGTACATATATTAACTATACTAATAAAATATTGATTTTTCTCATAATTTATTGGAAGTAGAGCGTGATATTCCAAAAATTAATGCAAAAGTCAGTGCACATTATTCACTAGATCATCTTGATAATAATAACTAAATTATTTAATATATAGGTATATTGTTAGTTTAATTGATTCCGTTTATTCCCACACCTTATGTGTTGTGGTTGAGTTGTAGAAGCAAGTTGTGTTCTTGTTTCAATTTTGAAAGGGCTTCTTTGAGCCGATTAGTGTATATAGCTTATTTTGCTATGCACAATTAATCGACTTAAAGGAGTCCTTTTTTGTTTGTTTAAGTGGATATATAGAGTAGGTATTAAGTTAGAGAGAAATATGGTTGTTTAGAAGGAATGTGTAATGATGAATTGAAAAATATAGCATCTAACTAAAAGAGCTATATGGAATCATAGTAAGAATGATCTCAAGTAGAGACGAGAAATCAAAGTTATAAGTACAGGGTTAGAGTAAGTACTCTAACTTTTGAAGGGAACCTAATAATTCATTTATAGAAGAGGAGAAGACGAATTGAGAACAACCCGAGAAAGATACGTAAACAATGGGGAGTATGTAATAGAACGTAAGGATCTACATAATGAGATTATTGAATCATTTTTAAATGAACATTCACAGCAAGAAAAAGAACCTGAAGCCATATTACTTGGTGGTGGTTCTGCTGCTGGAAAAAGCTCAATTGGAGAGTTAGTAAGTAAGGGGTATAAACGCAAGAAGAAACATATGATTTGGATAGATTCTGATAAGATCAAAGAAAAAATACCAGAATATCAACAATTAATGGAATCAGGGGACACAGAACTAATAAAACAAGCAGCCTTTTTGGTTCATGATGAAAGCAGTGATATTACCATGGAACTTTTAAAAATCTGTATGAAGAGAAAAATAAACTTTATGTATGATGGTACAATGAAAAATGTAGAGAAATATAAAAAATTGATTCAACAATTAAGACAAGCTGAATTCAGTATTAATGCAATCATTGTAGATGTTCCAATAAAGGTTGCTTTAGAACGATCAATCATGCGTTTTAAACTAACAGGAAGATTGGTTCCGGAACATATTATTGAAGAAAGCCATATGAAAGTAGCAACTACATTTTGTAAAATTAAAGATTTGATAGATTGTTATAGCTTATATGATAATACGGGTCAGCAACCAGAAATTTTTGCTTTTAAAGAATCAAAACAAGCAAAAGAAATTATTGTTGATGAATCTCGAAATAATCAATTTAACGAAAAATCAGCTCTTGTTTTTTAGGGAACATACATTTAATAAATTTTATAAAATGATAAATAGATTTAATTTCTATAATCTCCTGACAACTTATAATATTATTGATATAATAAGTATAGGAGGCGATATGAATGGAATTTAAAGAACTTATGAAGTATATAGAAGAAAACAAAGAAGAGCATTTTCATGATTTAATCGCTAAAAATGAACGGGAAATGGAAAAAAAGGAAGAAGAGAAATAAAGAATTTGAAGCAGAGGAGTTGACCTTTTAGGTCAACTCTTTTGTTTGCATAAATGAGTATTTAGTTAAAACTCTCCATTTATCACAAAAATCAATAATAGCGCATGTGCTGCTTTTGTAGATATTTGTGTGATATGTACTTTATCATTTTAGCCAAGAAGACTCCTTCCTCAAGGAACGTGAAGGGCCACAGCCTAGTGAGTAGGTGGGAGATGAATTGGCTTCGGACAAGGGATGGCAAGAGCCATCTTAATTGTTCGACAGGTAGTAAAGTGTTACTTGACAAATTGTCATGATCATTTTACTATATGTCAAATGTACGTTCGGTGTATAATGGATATATATTGAAATGGAGACTATGATTTGAATAAAGCAAAGGTCATCGTCAATCCAAAAGAGTATAAAGATCGAAATGGTCTTCCGATTAAGGGAACTGATTTAAATAATGAAGAGTTAACATCCTATATTAAACGTATCTATTACGTATTATTATCTCGCGGGATAAATGGATGTTACGTCTATGCAGTAAATCAAAATATGCAGAGATATCTAAAAGAAATAGTGAGAATAAGTCAATAATTATGAAAAGAAGTTACTTGAATTAGAGTAGCTTCTTTTTATTTAATAAAAATGAAAGGGTATATAGGTATTAAGCGATAATACTAAAGTTATATTTTATTGTTAACCAGATTTTTGAAAACGTTAGGGTAGAAATTTAATATTTTTTATAAAAAAAGAATTGACTTTCGTCTTAGTTGTAACTAATATAGTTACATTAAGTTGTAATCGAATAAGTTACAACTAATACCTATTTTAAGTGGAAATACGATTTGTATATTTATTTAAGGATGGTGGTTCACACGTTGCCGCTAAGGGTAGATAGTTACTGACATATTAAAAGAAATGCATATTCCGTACTGTAGTATTTTCTACTTTTGGGCAATAATATACATCGTTGTCTTTTGCTAAAAATCTTAGTTGCTCTTTCTTTAAAAGGGTTAGTTTTTGAAAAATATAGTAAGGTGCCTCAAAAAAGAACAAGATACTAAAAAAGATGTACTTTTACAAACCAAAAAGTTGGCTGAGAATTTTAAGTGATAGCTGGACTGGTAAATAAAAATAAAGGTAGGAGATTTAAATGGAAACGAAACAAGATAACTTTATATATGTATGGGACGCATATTGTGGATGGTGCTATGGCTTTTCAGAAAGTATTAAAGGATTTTACCAAAAACACACTGAAGTGCCGTTAACGGTTTTATGTGGAGGGTTATTTTTAGATGATTTACCAATAAAAAATTTCTCATATATAGAAGAGGGAAATAAAAGAATTAATCAACTTACAGGTGCAGAGTTTGGTCCTTCATATCAAAAATTGGTGGAAGAAGGTACTTTTAAAATGAATTCGAAAGATGCTGCAATTGGCTTTTCCGCTTTACGTTCATTAGCGCCAGACCGTTTGTTAGAATTCACTTCGGCTATGCAGAAAGCATTTTATTATGAGGGGAAAAGTCTAAGTGACCCTGAAACATATCGTAAGATTGCAATTGAGCATGGTTTGGATCCTGAACAAGTAATAGAGCGTTTAAATGCTCAAGAAACAATTGTAGATGTACAAAATGATTTCAATAAGGTTCGACAGCTTGGTGTTAATAGTTATCCTTCATTACTTTTACAAAAGGATAATCAAATTATCCCTATTGGTGGCGGGGTAATGACGCCAGATAAAATCGAAGCACGTTTCAAAAATTTATATTAAAAAACTTTAAGTTAAAGTATATAACATTTAACGTTTTAAAAAAGACTAGAAGTGGATGGACTTAAATCTTTCTGATAACAGTTATAGTTTCTATTTGTTATTAAAGAAGGTCCAATTATGATTTTACTATAGATCACAGTAGCAAACATGCTAGCTTACGCCAACCGACATACATCTCCTATCTATTTGCTGGTGCGATTAACTATGCAGGGGAATTGAGGAGGGGCCTTCTGTCGGAACAAGATAAAAATGTGTTATCTATTCAATAACTTTAACAAAAGGAGAATAACATTCTATGTTTAAAACAATCGATACAAATCTAAATGATGTAAAATTGACGGTGTTTAGTTCGGATGAAAAAAGTTTTATGGTAACTGCAACCTTAGTTGAGAAAGCAGGACATGCATTTTTAATAAACTCAAAATTTACTCAATCTGATTCGAAAGAAATTGTGGATTATTTGAAAAACAATAACTTATCTCTAGATAAAATCTTTATTATCCATGGGGATCCTGATTACTATTTTGGGTTAGAAAGTATTAAAGCTGCTTACCCAGAAGCTATAGTGTATGCTACAGAGTCTACTGTTGAACATATTGTTCATTCTGTATTAGGGAAATTAAAAGTTTGGAAAGATGTACTAGGAGAAAATGCACCAAACAATGTGGTATTACCTCAAGTTATTAAAGAGAAAACAATTGATTTTCAAGGTTTAACATTTGAACTTGTAGGCTTAGATGATTACAGAACTAGCTTATTTAATAAAGAGCTAAAATTATTGATTGGAGGCATTGATGTATTTAACGAAATCCATGTGTTCTTAGCAGATACTAGCTCAAAAGCAGCAATGGAGGCATGGATTGAGAACTTGAAAGTATTACAAGCGTTAAATGCTGACATTATTGTACCAAGCCATGGATCAATCGAAAAATCCTTAGATAATCAAGCGATTATTGCAACTATGGATTATCTAAGAACTGCAATTCAAGCTTCTGAGGAAAGTAAAACTTCAAAAGATTTTGTAGCAAAACTTGAAACAGCATATCCAGGCTATGCTAATAAAGGTGTATTGGAATTAAGTGCAAAAGTTGTAACAAAAGAAATGCCATGGGGTTAATGCTATGAATAAATATCAAAAACTATTACATGAAACGTATGTGTTAACTGGCGAGGGAAAAATGGATGCTTTCAAAACATATTTAAGTGAAAATGTATCTTGGACAGAAGCTGCTGGGTTTCCATATGCGGGCACTTATATAGGTCCTGATGAAGTAGTGAAAAATGTACATGAACGTCTTGGAACTGAATGGGATAACTATAGCGCTAAAGATGAAATTTATGCTTTTAATAACAATACTGTTATCGTGTATGGAAAATATAGTGGAACATATAAAGTAACAGGGAAATCATTCATAGCAGATTTTTGTCATCTTTATGAGTTTGATGAGAACGATAAGGTTAAGAAGTTTATTCAAATTGTGGACAGTGCAACTGTTAATGAGGTATTAAGTTAGAGTTACCAGTTTCAAATATGCCTCGTATAAGGAGTATTGTTAGGATAGATGGATTTTCCTAACAATATTTCTTACATCACATTCTGGGAAATGTTTTTCCTTTATTAAGCGTGTTATCGAAGGTGAATTATAAAATTAAAAGAGGTAGATATATATGAAATTAGAGAAAAATTTAATAATAATAATTATTTCTGTGTTTATTTTAGGAATTGTATCGACTTTGACATTTCAATCCTTCACTGGTAATGCCAAAGGTAACTCAATAAAGAGCGAGAATGTTGCACCAGTATCGAAAGATGATGTGGCAGAAAAAGAAAAGAATAAAAAGATGGTAGTTGATTTCTATAATGAAGTTTTTAACAAACATAATATCGATATCATCCCTAAATATGTAAGTGAAGATTATAAGCAACATAATCCTTTTGTGGCTGATGGACGAAAAGCTTTCATGGATTTCTTTAAGGAGGATTTTGTTAAAAACCCTAACTCCTCTGCAGAAATTAAACGTGTAGTAGCTGAAGGAGATACAGTTGCTCTTCATGTACATTCTCGTGCTAACTCTCAAGATAAGGGAGTTGCTATAGTGGATATATTTCGTATAAAGGATGGTAAGATTGTCGAACACTGGGATGTAATTCAAGAGATTCCAAATGAAACAGCTAATAATAATACTATGTTTTAGATAGGAGATATATCTAATTATTATTTAATTGATAGAGATGTATAGAATTTAGAAATTTAGAGAAGTTATGTATATATGATTAAAATGAAGGGGTGTCCTAGTAGATATGGTACTAGGACATCTTTTTTTGCTTGAACTAGATTTGTTTAAATTAAAGGTTTGTTATTAGATTAGTGAACTACTCGCCACTTAGCAAAGCTTGAAGTGGGAGCTTCTCAGTTCCACGACGAAAGTACCCTTTCGTCTCCCTGAGCGTTACTTCGGGGTGTTCCACCCCTAGATGTCCAACGCTTGGACGCT
>NZ_JAKUGJ010000028.1:0-47378 GCF_022663915.1 Bacillus cereus group sp. BfR-BA-01331 | reverse complement strand
TTACGGGACCAGTCTGTCCAAAATCAGAAAGAATTCATCCATCAATTGTTTGGACTTGCAGCATAAGATACGATTCCGTTAGGAATATATGTGCTTTATTCTCCTATATTTTATTTTTGCACCAGAATCATGAGAAGGGAGTATGTGTCTATTTTACCGTTGTGAGCGGCAATAACAAAGTAAAACTGCCGAAGAACGGAACGGTTGTATTTGCTGGCGCGCCGAACTCGGAATTTGCAATCACGTTGAACTAGCTACAATTCTAGATGGACTTCAACAAAACCAGTACGACACAGAAGAGGTGTTTTGCTGGTTTTGTTTGTATTTACGTATGATCTTTACGAAGAGGCTTTCCACGAATAATATCACGCTCAAACTCTGCAAGAACAGCTAGCATACCAGTTCTGGGCAATCATCTTTTGCCCCACTCATCTTCTCGGTGTAAATACGTTCGCAGCCGGCATTATGATGTACAAGCCCTATACGATGCAGGAATTATCCGAGGTGTTTCGGCTACTAAGTTTAACCAACATGGCACACTCACACATCAACAGGCTGCACTTGTGTTAGAACGAACACTAGAATATCTAGGTGTAGAAAAAGAGTCAAATACAGGGCCCTACCACATACCCATCAACCTAAGATTTTGAAATAACCCCCAAAACGAAAATTTTATATCCCTACAGTTATTTATGAAAGTTCAATTCATTTTTTCATTTTGGGGAACAACCAACTTCTTAAGTTGATGGGCATGGGGTAGCACCGTACATCCATCAACTTAAGAAGAATAAACGCCACCAAAACAAAAAAAAGCCCCAAATTTTTCTTGAAAATAAATTAGGGCTCTTGAACCAGAAAAGTATATTTTTAACTATGAAAACTACGATAAATTTTTCCTTTTTTCCTACTTGCTAAATTCAGCAAGTAAAATATTTTTAAAAGGATCAGGATTGTCAGCTTTTCCTAAACTGTTAAAATTGACAGCTAACGTATGCTTACCTCCAAGTGTACCTCCAGCAAAAGTACTAAACCCTGGAATGCCACCTGAGTGCCCCCATATCGAGACACCGTTTGGAAGCCTAGTTTCATAGATTCCAAGACCATATCCGACGATTTCAGCACTTCCTGTAGGAACTGTAGTAAGCATTTGTTTTAGTTGCTGTTCCTTCAGTAATTTACCACTGAGTAAGTAAGAGAAGAATTTGTTTAAGTCGTCAGCAGTAGAAATCATATCTCCAGCCGAGCTACCTATACTTGGATTATAATACGTAATGTCTTTTAGCTCACTTGCTCCGTCTGGTTGGAAATATCCACGGGCATGGTTGGTGCCTGGAATAACGCTTGAATTGCCAGGTAGAAATGTATTTGACAATTCAAGTGGTTCAATAATTCGATTTTCAATCTCTTCCGCATAGCTGTTTCCAGTTACTTTTTCGATAAGGATACCCAGTAATACGTATCCTGTGTTTGAATAAGACCAGCCCTTTCCTGGGGCAAAGTCTGGGGGCAGCGAAAGTCCCAACTTCACTAGATCTTCAGCAGTAAACGATTTATTTCTATTCTTAAAAAAATCAGCTTCTTTTGTCCTTGAGTATTCAGCGATACCACTTGTATGGTTCAATATCTGCCGGATAGTAATCTGTTTAGCATCATATCGGTTTCCTTGAATAACACCAGGCAACCATTTTTCGATGGAATCGTCTAGATTCAGGCGATTCTCTCCAGCTAATTGAAGTACAACCGTTGCGGTGAACGTCTTCGTTACGCTGGCAATACGAAAGCGAAAATCTGTTTTCATTGGTTTCTTGGTGCTCAGATTCGCTACCCCAGCGGCATAACCCCACGTTTTTCCACCCTCATAGGTTTTAACAAGTATCCCCGGGAATCCAAGATGCAATGTATCTCGCATTGCTTGTTTGACGGAATTACGATCTCGTTGAGTGCTTGTGTGTGACGAACTAGATACATTTTCAGTGGACTCTGCTGTTACAATTGATGTTGGTGTTGTGTATAACAGGGAACTCCCAGCTATTAAAATGGCAAGACTTGCACATGTAATTTGACTACGTGTTTTCATAAGGCATTCCTCTCCTCTATTCATATTGTATAGGTGGTTGCTTGCTGTTTCATACTAACCACACAGCTATCATCTTCACCGATTACAAAAGGTCAACATTGAATTTGTAATCATCTTCATAAGTATTATTTTACCAACGCCATTCTGCCCTAACAAACGGTAAATCTCTCTTTTTCCACATGTTTGTAAACCACAGAAATTACTTCTTTTCCTTGAAACACTTTTGTTACTAGTTTGTTTTTCATATATAAGTCATATCTGTTCCGCCTTTCACGCCTCGTAATATTTTTATCCTATACAATGAAACTCTCTTTTTCCTTACCCATTCCTTACAAATTGCTTACGTTCAAAATAGATTCTATTTATTAATATTATTTAAAATCTGCGATACGATTTAATCTTAATTTAGTTGTTTTATAGAAATATTTCTGGTTTTCAGAAAATAATAATCGGAATATTCATTGTTTTCTATATTATTTTTAGAAAATAATCCCATTAATAGGAGTGTTATGATTTAATTGTTAGTCAATATCTCACTTTTAGAGCGTTAGTGTCTTTGAGAAAGTCTAAGCAAGCTATTGATTTCATTACCATCACAAACGAACTGCAAAAAAAGAATAGGGTTGAAGAGGCGGGAGAAGTCTCTTATTCCACCCAATTAGTTTCTATCGTCCCTATTTAGTAAACTTAAGGAGCTCGTTTTTATGAAAACTACCGAATCAAAAAGTCTATGGGGAAATACAATTTATTTACAAGTTTTCTCTGCATATTCACTGCTTATGCTCGGAGTATTTATTGACATGTTAGCCATTATGACCATTGTTAGTTTTGAATGGGAAGTAGACCCCATCATGATTGGATTAATTCCTGTTGCGTATGCACTTCCTGGGATTATATTTAGTTCATGGGCAGGCGTGATTGCTGATCGCTTTAGAAAAATTCCAATTATGATGTTTTGTAATCTAATGGTTGGTTTATTAACAATTGTTCTTTTATTTGTCCAAAATATTCATTGGCTTTTGTTAGCATTAATGGTTCGTTCCATTTTCACCGTTTTTTACTATCCTGCACAGCAAACACTAACACGACAGATTGTTTCTCCTGATCTGCTTACCAAAGCAGTAAGTATCAATGGGATAGTTGAGCAAGGAACCAAGATACTGGGCCCACTTATAGGAGGAATGTTGCTGAGCTGGTTTCAGCCAGAGTTTTGTCTGATTATAAGGGCAATATGCTGTTTACTAGCTGCTTTGGTTCTGTTGCCCACAATAAGGTTACAGGAATCTCTGTCAAGAGAACATATAGAAAAGAAACAGCAAAGTACTTGGACTGCTTGGTTACAAGGCTGGGGTTATGTATTATCCAATCGTATGATATTATCAACCATGATTTTCTTTACAATAGCTATGGCAGTATTACAATTAGTAGACTCACAGTTCCCTACTTTATTTAAGAGCTTGTTCCCAAATGATAAGAGTAAAATGGGATACATCATTTCTATTATTGGTCTTGGGGGAATAATTGGCGCATTCTTAACTCAGAAATTAAAACATTTTCAATATGGTTGGATAATATGTGGAGGTATTGCTTTAATGGGAATTGGCTTTGGAGGAATCAGTCTGATAACTCTGATAAGTCCTGATGCATCCCTCATTTTTGCCTATCTGATCAGTTTTATAGCTGGTATTGGAAGTGGACTTATGTTTGTATCCAATCAAGTCATTCTACAAATAGAATCTCATCAAGAACAGGTCGGAAGAGTATTTGGGATTCAAAGCAGTTTAGCAAATGCAGCCCTCATTATTTCTCCTGCTATGAGCGGTCCACTGGTTCACTTCTTCGGAGTAATTGAACTCTATTTTTATGTGGGTATTGGGCTCATCATCATTGCAGTAATTGGGGTTGCACTACAGAAATATTTATGGGTTACACATAAACAAGAACCTGTAAGAGTAAATAATTTTTGAAGGGAAGATTTTTTATGGCCAATGAGGAATGTTATCCGTTAAGTCATCCACAGAGGAGAATATGGTATACAGAAGTTATTCATTCCGGTAAAGGGATATGTAATTTAAGGTTTTTGTTTAAACTTCATAGAAAAATGGATTATTTAAAATTAAATCGAGTTGTGAATCGTGTTATTAGTGAAAATGATGGTCTTTGCATCAGATTAAAAGAAAATGGGCATCAGGAACCTGAACAATATTTTATTAAACATGAAGAACAAGAATTTGAGTTTTTCGATTTCAGTTCCGTGGAGGATTCAGATTTGCTTGAGAAATGGATTGAGCAGAAAACAAAAGAAACGTTTACATTATTTAATTCAGATTTATACTATTTCGCTTTAATAAAATTAAACGATAATGAATGTGCAGTCTTTGGGAATGTTCATCATATTATCATGGATGGTTTATCAATCCAAATATTTACCAGTCAGATTGTAAAATATTATTATGAGATGCATAACGAGACTGAGGAAGGCGAAATTAGAAATTCATATGTTCAATTTCTGGCCAATGAACAAACATACTTGAATAGTATTCGCTTTCAAAAAGATCAAAAATTCTGGTTAGAGGAATTTAAAACAATTCCATCTGTGACGGGATTGAAGCCTTATAATACGTACCAAGTTAGTACCAAAGCATCACGTGAAACGTTTATATTATCGGAGCATTTGAAGAAAAAGATAGAGTTATTTTCTGAAGATTATAAATTAAGTGTATATTCTCTTTTTGTTGCTGCTTTCTCATTGTCTATGTATCGGTGGACCTCATCGCTTGATATTGCATTAGGAATGGCTTATGGCAATCGTATGACTAAAATGGAACGGGAATTAATTGGAATGATGGTGAGTACGGTTCCTCTAAGAATGGATATGGATCCAGAAGAAGAAGTATTTTCATTTATTGGTAGGGTGTCCAGAAAACAAAGTAAATCATTACGACATCAGAAATACCCATTTGATTTGTTATTAAAGCAGATTAATAAAGAGAATAACAGCAATGTTAGACTTTTCGGAACTACGATTGATTATAGAGATCGTGATGAAAGTGGTGACTCACTTTGGATTCCAAATGGTGAAGAAATGCAAGATTTTGCAGTACATATTGAGAATTTGACTGATATAGACTCTTTACAAGTACATATTGACTATCGTAAAGAGCTATTTTCTAAAGAAGAGATAAACCGCTTTTTTAAAACCATGTTAGCAATAATAGAAAATACATTTAAAAACCCAAAGCAAAAGGTTTCTGAGATTGAAATTATTTCAGAAGAAGATAAAAGAAAAAGTTTAGTAGAGTTCAACAATCCTAAGCTTGATTTTCCACCTCAAGTAACTATTCATGAATTGTTCGAACAGCAAGCGATGATTTATCCAAATTCTATTGCAGTTACGTATGAAAAAGGAAAAGTTACTTATAGGGAGCTAAATGAACGTGCAAATCAGTTAGCTCATTATCTGCAGAAAAAAGGAGTAGGACCTGATACTTTAGTTGGGCTGTGTGTTGAACGTTCTCTAGAAATGATTGTAGGTATTTTAGGGATTTTGAAGGCTGGTGGAGCCTATGTTCCACTTGATCCAACATATCCAGAGCAGCGACTTCAATATATTTTAGAGGATGCTGGCATTCAGTTATTCGTAACGCAAGAAAGTTTAAAAGAATTGAAATGGTTACCAGAAAATATTAAATCGATTTGCCTGGATCGTGATAGAGATGAGATTGGGCAAGAAAGTAAGACCTTACCGTTTTCTGATGTAAGTTCTCAAAACCTAGCTTACGTAATCTATACTTCGGGATCAACAGGGAATCCAAAGGGCGTTATGATAGAGCATCACAATGTCATTCGTTTATTTAAATCGACGGACTGTTGGTATCAGTTTAATGAAAAAGACACTTGGACGCTTTTTCATTCTTATGCATTTGATTTCTCAGTATGGGAAATTTGGGGAGCATTATTATATGGTGGGAAATTAGTTGTTGTTCCGTACTGGATTAGTCGATCGCCCAAAGATTTCTATCAACTGTTAGTAAAGGAAGAAGTCACAGTTCTAAATCAAACACCTTCCGCATTTCGACAGTTAATACAGGTGTGTGAACAAGAAGATGAGAATAAAAACTTGCAGCTGCGTTATGTGATATTTGGTGGAGAAGCGTTAGAACCTATTAGCTTGTTACCGTGGTTTCAAAGGTATGGGGAGAAAAAACCGCAGCTAATTAATATGTATGGAATTACAGAAACTACCGTTCATGTTACATATTATCCAATTACTCAAGATGATGTGCAACATGCTTCAAGAAGTAATATCGGAAAGCGGATTCCAGATTTAGAAGTGTATATACTAGACGTTTATCAACAACCTGTACCTATAGGTGTAGATGGTGAGCTTTATATTGGCGGGGCAGGGCTTGCACGTGGGTATTTAAATCGACCTGAATTAACTGCAGAGCGCTTTATACCTCATCCATTTAGTAGTGATCCGAAAGCAAGATTATATCGGACAGGAGACTTAGCAAGGTATTTGCCAGATGGGAATCTGGATTATCGTGGAAGAATTGATCATCAGGTCAAAATACGTGGTTTCCGAATTGAGATTGGGGAGATTGAGTCTACTTTAAATGCATATGCATCTATAAAAGAGGCTGTTGTAATTGTTAGAGATGATCAACCGGGTGACAAACGATTAGTAGCATATGTTGTAGGAGATGGAAATGTAGGTGCGTGGCGAGAGTATCTTAAAGCGAAACTACCGAGCTATATGGTCCCTTCGAGATTTGTGACGATGGAAGCCATTCCACTAACAGCTAACGGTAAAGTTGATCGTGAGGTCTTACCTATGCCGGAGGAAGAGCAGACTAACAGTGAAGCTGTTGCCCCACGGAATAGTAACGAAAAGATACTGGCTACCATCTGGAAGCGAGTATTAGGTGTTAAAAAGGTAGGAATCCATGATAATTTCTTTGAAATTGGTGGCGACTCGATTCTCAGTATTCAAATCATATCTCAAGCAAGTCAAGAGGGATTAAAACTTACTCCAAAGCAAATGTTTGAATGCCCAACCATTGCCGAGTTGGCACAAGTGGCTATAGAAACGCAGGGAGTACAAGCGGAGCAGGGAATTGTGACAGGAGAAGTGCCCCTTACTCCAATTCAGTACTGGTTCTTCGAGCAAGAACATTCACGTCCGGAGCATTGGAATCAATCGATGCTTTTAAGAGTAAAAGAGAGATTGGACGTGAAGTTACTAGAAGGAGCGATCTTAAACTTACTAAAACATCATGATGCTTTACGTTTCCGGTACGAACAGTTACCAAATGGAACGTGGAGGCAGAGAAATGAAGGGACTGATGAGCATTCTGTACTTCATGTGGTAAAACGGAACAAAGCTAATGAACAAGCGTGGAATAAAGTAATACAAGAAGAGATGAACATTACTCAAACTAGTTTCAATTTAGTTACAGGTCCGTTAATGAGAGTAGTTTACTTTGAGGACACCTTGTCTGGAAATGATCGAATATTCTGGGTGATTCATCATTTAGTAGTAGATGGAGTATCGTGGAGAATTCTATTGGAAGATTTACAGGCGGTATATAACCAGATGAAACAAGGTCAAGGAGTTCGCCTACCTGCGAAAAGTACATCTTTTAAAGAGTGGTCGGAACGCCTGCAGGCATACAGTGATTCGGGTATTTCAAAAGAAGTACAAGATTATTGGAATGAACGGGTAGAAAAAGAAACGATGAAAATTCCAATGGACTATCCAATGCAAGAAACAACAGAAGAATCGATTGATCAAGTGACGAGGACTTTAGGAGTAGAAGAAACACATGCATTGTTACAAGAAGTTCCAGTGACTCATAAGACAAGGATTAATGAGGTACTATTGGCGGCATTAGGACAAGCTATCGTCGATTTTACAAATCAGCAAACGGTTTCTATTCATCTAGAAGGACACGGGAGAGAAGAGATGGTTGAAGGTATTGATCTATCACGGACAGTGGGCTGGTTCACGAGTATTTATCCTGTTCATCTGAATTTTCAAGGAACTAAAACACCTATTAAAGGATTAAAGGCTGTAAAAGATCAATTGCGTCAAATTCCGAATCGTGGAGTTGATTATGGTATTTTACGTTACTTGAAAAAAGAATTACTTCCGTTTTATCAGCAAAAGCCTTCAATAAGCTTTAACTATTTGGGCCAATTTGATCAAGTGTTTTCAAAAGAATCTTTGTTTATGCAAGAGACAGGGTTTACATTTTTAGATCATGCTCCAGATTCCAAGCCATCTCATCTAATTGAGGTTATCGGTATGGTAAAAGATGAGAAGTTACATTTTTTTTGGATATATAGTAGAAAACAGTTTTCTAGATTAAAAATTCAAGCGATAGCAGATGGTATGTTGAGGCATCTTCTTCAACTTATTAATAAACCAACAACAGAGTCAGCTTTTACAGTATCAGATTTTGCTGATGCTGAGGATCTTACGGAAGAAAGCTTGAGCAAAGTATTACTTAAATTAACAAAGAAGAGGGTGTAAAGATGGGAGACGTTATAGATATATATGGATTATCACCTTTGCAAAAAGGAATATTGTTTCATACTTTATACGATCAAGATGATGAACATTCTTTTTCCTACATTGTACAAGTAGGCTTCTTGCTCGGGGGGCAATTGGATGTTGCTACTTTTGAAAAGGCTTGGGAATATGTTATTCATCGACATGAAGTTCTACGCTCAGTATTTGTGTGGGAGGAAGTAGAAAAACCTCTGCAAGCAGTTTACCAACGTCTTCCTTTTACTATTCATCAAGAGGATTGGAGTGCCCATTCGCATGAGGAGAGGGAGAAGAAATTACACCAGTTTTTGACTGCAGATCGTAGAAAAGGATTTTTATTAGATCAAGCACCGTTGATGAGAGTCACTGCGATTAAAGAAGCAGAAGAGGAAACGAGAATCATTTGGACACATCATCATATTTTGCTAGATGGGTGGAGTGTGTCATTGGTCTTTAGTGAAGTGATGGAAGTTTATCTCAAGATGATAAAGGGAGAATTGTTGAATCTTCCTAAATCTCTTCCTTATAAAAAATATATCCAGTGGATAAATAAACAAGATCAAAGTCAAGCAGAGGAATTTTGGACAGAAGAATTAAAGGGGTTTTATGCACCTACGCCATTAGCGATGGAAAGAAAGGATCAAGAACAGGAGAAGGGCTATGGAGAGTGTGTTTATCAGATATCTGAGGAACTCACTGAGAATTTACAAGAGTGGGTACGAAATAGTCGATTAACATTGAATACGTTAGTACAAGGCGCATGGGCCTATTTGATGAGTAGGTATAGCGGTGAAAGTGACATCGTATTTGGCATAACTAGCTCTGGACGTCCTACTGATTTGATAGGAGCAGAGAATATGGTAGGTCTATTTATTAACACATTACCTACGAGAATTCGATTAACGGATGATACATCAGTAGTAGATTGGCTTCGTAAAATACAGATGAAAGAAATGGAACGAAGACAATATGAGCATAATTCGTTGGTTGATATTCAAGGGTGGAGTGAGGTTCCGCGGAATAGTTCCTTATTTCATACCTTGTATGTGTTTGAAAATTATCCAATTCAAGGTAAGAGAAATGATGATTTAAGATTACTAGATGTTAAAAGCGCGGAACAAACAAATTATCCTTTAACACTCATTGTAATGCCCGGTAAGAAAATTACTTTAAAGTTGATGTATGATCGAAGCTATTTTAATGAAGAAACAATAAATCGGATTCAGGGTCACTTATTGCAAATATTAATTCAGATGACGAAGAGCTTAGATTCAAAACTCTTTGAAATTACTCATTTAACAGTGGAAGAGCAGACACAGTTACTAGAGGAATGGAATAATACTCAAGTAAAATATTCAGCTGAAGGCATGATTCATACGGTGTTTGAGGAGCAAGTCAAGAAAAATCCAGAAGCAATCGCAGCTATGTACGAAAATGAACAAATTACCTATAGAGAGTTGGATGAGCGTGCGAATCAGCTAGCACATTATTTACAAAAGCGTGGTGTAGGTTCAGAGTCTCTAGTCGGGGTATATATGGAACGTTCATTACAAATGATGATAGCGTTATTAGGTATTCTAAAATCAGGAGGGGCGTATGTTCCACTTGATCCTACTTATCCAGAGAGTCGGCTTCGTTATATATTAGAGGATGCTGGAATCGAAGTACTAGTGACGGAAGAAAATTCAAAAAATTTATATATATCTGAAGATGTTGAAACGATTTGTATGAATAAAGATTATACTGCAATTAAAAAAGAAGAATCAATCCCATGTATAAGTGGTGTAACAGGGAGAAGTTTAGCGTATGTTATGTATACTTCAGGATCTACAGGTAATCCAAAGGGAGTGATGATTGAGCATCATTCAGTAATCAATTACCTAGAATGGATGCAACATAAATATCCACTTTCTGAAAAGGATGTGGTCTTGCAGAAAACCCCATTCTCATTTGATGTATCTGTTTGGGAGTTATTTTGGGGTATTCACGTTGGAGCAAGTGTATCTTTCCTACCTCGAGGTGGAGAAAAAGATCCTTCTATTATAGCTGAAGTGATTAAAAAACATCAGGTTACTATAGTTCAATTTGTACCTTCGATGTTATCTGTTTTCTTAGATCACTTCAATCATATTGAATTGAACATGAATTGTTCGTCCGTACGCCATGTATTTTCTGGTGGAGAAGAACTAAGTTCAGGGTTAGTTAGACGATTTCAACAGAAATGGAATTATAGTGGACAAGTGAAATTAACCAACTTTTATGGACCAACTGAAGCCACTATTTATGTAAATGCATTTGATATTCAGCCTAATCAAGAATTTGTTTCTATTGGGCAGCCAATACAGAACACGCAATTATATGTATTAGACCAAAATCAACGCTTGCAATCAATAGGAATTGAGGGTGAGTTATATATTGGTGGTGCTGGTTTAGCACGTGGATACTTAAATCGTCCGAATCTTACTGCTGAAAAATTCGTTTCGCATCCATTTCGATTGGGGGGACGACTATATCGAACAGGAGATTCAGTAAGATATCTAACTGATGGAAATATAGAATTTATAGGTAGAATGGACCATCAAGTAAAAATGCGCGGTTTTAGGATTGAATTAGGAGAAATTGAAGCGACTTTAGAAAAATGTTCGTTTATTAAAGAGGCTGTCGTATTAGTTAGAGAAGACCGTCCAGGTGATCAACGATTGGTTGCATATGTAATAAGCGATGGAAATACCCAAGAGTGGAGAGAGTATTTACAAAACCAATTACCGAATCATATGATTCCAGCTCACTTTGTAGAGTTAGAACACTTCCCGCTTACTCCGAATGGGAAAATTGACCGAAAGGCCTTGCCAGCACCTGATGAGCAAGCTATTGGAGATTTAAATGTTCTACCTCGAACGCCATCGGAAGAGCTTATTGCCTCGGTTTGGGGTCAAGTGTTAGGGACAGAAAATATTGGTATTCAGGATTCCTTCTTTGAAAGTGGTGGTCACTCACTACTTGCTACTCAAATCGTCTCTCGATTGCAAGAATTGTTCCAAATCAAAATCCCATTACGTGAACTTTTCAAGCACGATACAGTGGAAGCATTAGCGAAACGAGTAGATCAGTTGCGCAAAGAAGATAAAAAACGAGAGGTTCCACCCCTTGTACCTATGACACGAGAAGAATCTATTCCACTTTCCTATGCGCAGAAACGTCTATGGTTTATTGAACAATTAATGCCAAATAGTGCGATGTACAATATTCATGCAGCGTGTCGCTTAACAGGTAAATGGTCAATTGAAGCATTGGAATCCGGATGGAATCAGTTGTTTGAGCGTCATGAATCATTACGAACGATAATTCTAAAACAAGAGGGTGAACCTTTTCAACAGGTTCAATCTCATGTATTCAGACATATCTCTCAAACGGATCTAACAGATCTCTCTTTAGAAGATAGGGAAAGAGAAATGAAACGGCTCATTCAAAACGAAGCGGAGGAACCATTTCATTTTGGACAAGGTCCTCTAATTCGAGCACGAATATTGAAAGTGGACAGGGAAGAATGGGTTCTCCTTTGTACGATGCATCATATTATTTCAGATGGATGGTCAATGGGAATCTTACTTGAAGAATGGATGGCTTTTTATGAAGGAGCACTAAGCGGAAAACCGGTGGAATTGAAGGAGTTATCTATCCAATATGCAGACTTTGTCATGTGGCAGAAGGAATGGCAAAAAGAAGAGAATTTGGATCAGCACCTTCAATATTGGAAGGAAGAATTATCTGGGGAGCTACCGGTTTTACAATTACCGATGGATCGTCCTCGACCTGCGGTTCAAACCCACCGTGGTGCAAGTCAGTCCTTAACGGTGGCGAATTCCCTACAGGAAAAGCTCAAAGATTTAAGTCTGCAAGAAGGATGCACTTTATTTATGACATTGATGGCAGCGTATCAAAGCTTCCTTTCTCGTTATACAGGACAAGACGACATCTTGGTTGGAAGCCCAATTGCAAATCGAAATGTTAAAGAGATTGAGGGATTAATAGGTTTCTTTGCAAATACGTTGGTTTATCGAGCAGATTTCAGTGAAAATCCGACGTTCCAAGAACTTTTGTCGCAGGTACGAAAAAAAGCACTAAAAGCCTACGAGTATCAGGACATTCCATTTGAGAAAGTGGTGGAATCTGTAAAACCGGAACGGAATACAAGTCATTCACCGATATTTCAAACCATGTTTACTTTACAGAATACGAAACAAGCGTTTCCTCAGCTATCTGAAAGAAACATGGAACTCATGGAAAGTCATGCTTCTGTTGCGAAATTTGATTTGAGTTTATTTGCTTCTGAGACGGAAGAAGGATTATCGCTAACCTTTGAATACAATACTGATTTGTTTAATGATACAACCATTGAACGCATGGCAAGTCATTTTGAACATTGGTTAAATCAAATTGTCTCTCATCCAAAATATTTATTATCTGAACTGAATATGTTATCGAAAGCAGAATATAAGCAATTAATAGAGGAATGGAATGAATCAGGTGTTGTAGATATACAAGAAAGCACGATTCATACATTGTTTGAAGAACAAGTGAAAAAAACACCAGAAGCAATTGCAGTAGTGTGCGAAGATGAAGAACTAACATATCGAGAGTTGGACGAACGCTCGAATCAGCTGGCACATTATTTACAGAAAAATGGTGTTGCATGCGAATCATTGGTTGGGATTTGCGTTACACGTTCATCCGAGATGATTGTCGGCCTCTTAGGAATTATGAAGGCAGGAGGAGCATATGTCCCAATTGATCCAGCGTATCCGGAAAGTCGACTGCAATACATTTTAGAGGATGCTCAAATAAAGGTACTGGTGACACAGGAAAAGTTACAACAAAAAATGGTTATAACTAAATCCGTTGCCGTGATTTGTATTGATCGTGATCGAGAAGAAATAGAACAAGAAGTAACTACAGTGTGTACCAGTGAAGTGACGGGCGATAATTTAGCCTATATTATCTATACTTCAGGTTCCACTGGAAATCCAAAGGGGGTAATGATTGAGCACAGGAATACAGTAACAATGATTCATTGGGCGCATCACACATATTCCCAAAAGGAATTAGCGGGAGTATTAGCTTCAACTTCGCTATCCTTTGATCTATCCGTTTTTGAAGTGTTTGTTCCCTTAACGATGGGTGGTAAGGTGATTGTCGCTGAAAATGCTCTACATCTAGACAAGTTGTCTACCAAGGGTGTGACTTTGGTCAATACTGTGCCATCGGCAGCGAAGGAACTGGTTCGCGCAAAAACAATTCCTTCTTCGGTAAAGGTGATGAATTTGGCTGGAGAACCATTACCATATTCACTCGTTCAAGATTTATACGAGAGAAGTACGATTGAGAAGGTGTACAACCTATATGGACCGTCCGAAGATACTACGTATTCCACATATATGGAATTAGAAAAGGGTGTCATGTATAGGGTACCACCAATTGGTAAACCAGTCTTCAATGCAGAAGTATATGTACTGAGTGCTGAACAAAAAATGGTTCCAATTGGTGTAGTTGGTGAGCTTTACATTGGTGGATCAGGATTAGCACGTGGATACTTAAACCGTCCTGACTTAACGCAAGATTGTTTTATACCGCATCCGTTTAAAGAAGGAGAGCGAGTATACCGGACTGGAGACCTAGTAAGGTATCTGCCAGATGGAAATTTGGAGTATCTTGGCCGAATCGATCATCAGGTAAAAATTCGTGGGTTCCGGATTGAACTAGGAGAAATTGAAGCGACATTGCAAAAGCATACATTAGTTAACGAAGTTCTTGTGATGGTGCGGGAAGATTATCTTGGTGATCCACGTTTGATTGCCTATGTTGTGGGAGATGGGGATGCTCATAAGTGGCGTGATTATCTCAAGGACCAGCTACCAAATTACATGATTCCAGCCTATTTTGTCGGATTGAATGCATTTCCACTCACTCCAAATGGAAAGATTGATAGGAAGGCCTTACCAGTACCAGAGAGACAGGAGATAGTGAGGGGTTATATTGCTCCCCGTACACCTACGGAAAAAACAATCGTTTCAATATGGCATCAAGTTTTAGGTGTAGAAAATATTGGAGTGCAGGATTCGTTTTTTGAAATAGGTGGGCATTCATTACTTGCTACACAAGCTGTTTCCAATCTTAAAGAGGCTTTTGGAATCGAGTTACCATTGCATGATCTATTTACGTTTCATACGGTGCAACAATTGGCAAAACAGATTGATCAATTGTTCTATAACAAAAATCAAGAAATACAGAATGATAGTAAGGAGAATGTAAGTCTTCAAGACTATATTCAAAAAGAAGCAGAAGTGAGTAATGATGAAGAATTACTTGAACTACTTAAGCAATTAGAAGAGCTATCAGAGGAAGAAGCACAAGGAATATTCGAGAGTAAGTTAGTTGAGGAAGGGGTAAAAAAATGAGAAGTGATTTACATGCAAAGCTGAGTTCACTTTCTCCTGAGAAAAGAGCTTGGCTTCAGAAGAAAATGCAAAAAAAGGAGAATAAAGAAGCACTTCCGTTGTCTTATGCACAACAACGTTTGTGGTTTATGGACAGATTTAACCCAAACAGTTCTTTATATAATATTCCAACTGTATGGCATCTAAAAGGAAATTGGATTCCTGAAGCATTAGAAAAGGGATTCAATCGACTCATTGAACGTCATGAATCATTACGAACCGTTTTTAAAGAAGTAGGAGAACAACCTGTACAACAAATTGTCGAATTCCTTCCTAGAGCATTACCCGTAAGGGATTACTCGCAACTTCCTCTAGAAGTAAAAGAAAAAGAGGTAGATAGTTTAATTGCGAGAGAAGCGCAAGAACCATTTGATTTAATGAATGGCCCTTTAATTCGTAATCAGCTTGTTCAATTAGGAAAGGATGAATGGTTATTACTATGTACGATGCATCATATTATTTCTGATGCTTGGTCCATCGGTATACTCATGAATGAATTACTTACTTTCTATGAAGAAGAAACGGGCGGGAATCCTGCTAAATTAAGTTCACTATCCATTCAATATGCAGACTTTGCGAAGTGGCAAAAGGAGTGGTTGCAAGGTGATGTGTTAAATCGTCAACTTACGTATTGGGAGGAAGAATTGTCTGGGGAGCTTCCTATATTACAACTGCCAGTGGACCGACCTCGACCGGTTACGCAAACTTACGCTGGGGATACGCATCACGTGATTTTTCCTTATAGATTACTCAATCAATTAAAGGATATAAGTCGACAAGAAGGATCTACCTTATTTATGACTTTAATGGCTGCATACCAGAGCTTTCTTGCTCGTTATACGGGGCAAAAAGATATTCTAGTCGGAAGTCCGATTGCAAATCGGAATCATAAGGGAGTAGAAGGATTAATCGGTTTCTTTGTTAATACGTTGGTTTACCGATCAGATTTGAGTGGCACCCCTACTTTTCGGGAGATTTTGAACCAAACAAAGAAAAAGGCGTTAAAAGCTTACGAATATCAAGATATACCATTTGAAAAAGTGGTAGAAGCTGTGCAACCTGAACGAAGTATGAGTCATTCTCCTATCTTTCAGACCATGTTTACACTACAGAATATAAAACAAGAACGACTAGATTTGTCTGGTAGAAGTATCGAAATGGTAGAAAGTAATATGTCTATTGTAAAATTTGATCTGAGTTTAACTGCCTACGAAGTGGAAGAAGGTCTATTTGTCTCATTTGAATACAACACGGATTTATTTGATAGTAGTACCGTTGCACGTATGGCAGGCCATTTTGAGAACTGGTTAAATGAAATCGCGTATCATCCAGATGAATCATATACAAAGCTGTCAATGTTATCGGACACAGAGCAGAAACAACTCCTAGAAGAATGGAATGATACTGACATAGTTTATGGTCATGAGTGTATGATTCATGAGCTATTTGAGCAGCAAGTGGCACGTACACCTGATGCAGTGGCGGTAGTTTATGAGGGTGGAAAGTTAACGTATCAAGAACTCAATGAAAAATCGAACCAATTGGCACATTATCTACAAAAACGAGGTATAGGACCTGAATCATTGGTTGGTATATGTGTTGAACGCTCTCCTGATATGATTATTGGTCTCTTTGGGATTTTGAAAGCAGGAGGGGCTTATGTCCCACTGGACCCAAGTTATCCCGAAAACCGCCTGAGATACATTTTAGAGAATTCACAAATTCAAGTGCTGTTAACAAACGAGGCACTACAGGACTGGTTACCTAAAGATATTCAAGCAATTTGTTTAGACCGGGATCAAGTAATGATTTCTAAAGAGAGTAATTTGGCTCCGGTAAGTGGAGTAACTGCAAATAACTTAGCCTATATCATATATACTTCGGGTTCGACGGGAAATCCGAAGGGAGTAATGATTGAACACCATTCGGTTATCAACCGCCTACAGTGGATGCAGAAAAAATATCCATTATCTGAGGAGGATACAATTCTACAAAAGACACCGTTTTCGTTTGATGTTTCTGTCTGGGAATTATTTTGGTGGTCATTTGTAGGAGCACGTGTTTGTTTGCTTCCACCAGGAGGAGAGAAAGATCCTGCGGTGATTGAGGAGTATATCGAACGATATCGTGTGAACACCATTCACTTTGTTCCGTCGATGTTATCTACTTTCTTGGATTATATGGAACAATATAATTCGAAAAGGGATGTAGCGTCTTTAAATCAGGTTTTTACTAGTGGAGAAGCATTAAATACTGAACAGGTTCGCCGCTTTAAGGGGGTATTTTACGATGTTCAGCAAACAAAGTTAATTAACTTGTATGGTCCTACCGAAGCGACTGTGGATGTGACTTATTATAATTGTGATTTAGAAAAAGAACCTATGCTTATTCCAATTGGTCGTCCAATTGATAATACAGAGTTGTATGTGTTAGATCAACATCAACAGGTGGTACCGATTGGTGTGGCGGGGGAACTTTACCTTGGAGGAGTAGGATTGGCACGTGGCTACTTCAATCGACCAGAGTTAACTACTGAGCGTTTTATTCCGCATCCCTTTAAGGAAGGGGAACGATTATATCGAACGGGTGACCTGGTGAGATATATGAATGATCGTAACTTGGAGTATATTGGAAGAATGGATAACCAAGTTAAAATCAGAGGATTCCGAATTGAACTGGGAGAAATCGAAGCAGCTTTACATGATCACTCATCTGTAAAAGAGGCTGTCGTGTTGGTGAAGGAAGATCGACCAGGAGATAAGCAGTTAGTAGCTTATGTAGTGGGTGAAGGGGATACAGGAGAGTGGCGTGAATATCTTAAGAAGCAATTGCCACATTATATGGTTCCGGCATACTTCTTCCAAGTTGAAGGGATGCCACTCACTCCAAATGGTAAGGTGAATCGGAAAGCTTTATTGGAATTGGAGGCACAGTTCATAAGTGAAGATATTACTACTTCATCACGAACACCAGTAGAGGAGCTCATTGTTTCCGTATGGGGCCAAGTGTTAGGTATAAAAAATATAAGTGTTCAGGATTCTTTTTTTGAGATTGGTGGTCACTCGCTGCTAGCTACTCAAGTAGTTTCACGCTTACAAGAAATCTTTCAAATCGAATTACCGGTACGTGAACTATTTGAGTATGCAACGGTGGAGTCACTGGCAAAGCGATTAGATCAGTTACGTAAAGGAGATAGAAAACGAGAGATTCCGCCACTAATGCCGATGGAAAGAGGGGAAACTATTCCGCTCTCTTATGCCCAACAGCGCTTATGGTTTATCGATCAATTTATACCTAATAGCGCCCTTTACAATATGCCAATGGTATGCCGCCTTACAGGGAGTTGGCTACCTGAGGCATTGGAAAAGGGATGGAATCAGCTCATAGAGCGTCATGAATCATTGCGGACGGTCTTTCACGAAGTGAACGGTCAGCCCGTGCAGCAAATTGAACCGTATGCTTTTCGATCAATTCCGAAAACGGATTTAACTATGCTTTCTCCAGAAGACCGAGAAGAAGAAGTTAAACGTTTGATTCAACAAGAAACAGAAGTGCCATTTGATTTAACAGAGGGCCCACTAATCAGGACAAGTATTTTGCAAGTGGGAGAGGAAGAATGGATTCTCCTTTGTACTTTACATCATATCATTTCAGATGGATGGTCAATGGGGGTCCTACTTGAAGAATGGATGGCATTCTATGAGAAAGCTACGGATGGAAAGATAGCAGAACTTGAACCATTACCGGTTCAATATGCCGACTTCGCTCAGTGGCAAAAAGGATGGCTGAAGGAGGAAGTGCTTGATCAACAACTCCAATATTGGAGGGAAGAATTGTCTGGGGAGCTTCCTGTACTCCAACTTCCTATGGATCGCCCGCGTCCCGCAATACAAACTCATCATGGGTCGACATACACCCTGGTTCTGCCAAGCACGCTACATGACAAATTAAATGAATTTAGTCGTCAAGAAGGGGCTACACTCTTCATGACCCTGTTAGCTGCATATCAAAGTTTTCTATCCCGCTATACGGGACAAGAAGATATTCTGGTCGGAAGTCCAATTGCTAATCGAAATTATAGAGAAATTGAAGGACTTATTGGTTTCTTCGTCAACACCTTGGTATATCGGGCTAATCTAAGTGGTAGACCGACATTTCAGGATGTTCTGTCTCAGGTTCGTCAAAAAGCATTGAAGGCGTATGAGTATCAAGATATCCCTTTTGAAAAAATTGTGGAAGTTGTACAACCAGAGCGGAGTACAAGTCATTCGCCAATCTTCCAGACTATGTTCATCTTGCAAAATATGAAACAAGAGTTCCCGGTGTTATCTGGTAGAAGTATTGAAATGATAGAAAGCCATAGTCCAATCGCAAAGTTTGATTTAAGCGTAATGGTAGCTGAGACGGAAGAGGGATTACTTTTTACTTTTGAATACAATAAGGATTTATTCAATGCCACAACTATTGAACGGATGGCAGGGCACTTTGAGAAATGGCTACACGAAGTTTCCCATTACCCGCAAAATCCGTTGCATAGTCTGAGCATGCTATCGGAACCTGAGCGTACTTTGTTATTAGAAACATGGAATGACACTGTAATGGAAATGCCCCCACAGGGTCTTATTTGCGACAGATTTGAGGAACAAGTAGCAAAGCGTCCTGAAGCGATTGCGGTAGTTGATCAAACAAAAGATTGGACTTACGGTGAACTGGATGCACAAGCAAATCAGTTGGCAAATGTTTTACAGCGAAAAGGAGTTGCTCCAGAGTCAGTCGTGGGAGTTTATCTTCCGAGGTCGGCTGAGCTCATGGTAAGTTTACTAGGCATATTAAAAGCTGGTGGAGCTTATGTCGTTTTAGATCCGTTGTATCCAAAATCAAGGTTAGAATACATGATTGAAGATGCAGGAATTCAATTTGTAGTGACGGCGGAAGGACAAGAAGGCCTTTTCGAACAGGTCGAAATGGTGAGGTTAGAAGAGTTAACAGTGGAAAGCGTAATCGCACCTACACGGCAGATAAATCCAGAGAACTTAGCTTACATTGTCTATACCTCTGGTTCTACAGGAAAGCCAAAGGGTGTCATGATTGAATATCGCTCATTAATGAATATGGTTTCTTGGCATCAAGAAGTTTATCGTATTACAGCAGAGGATCGTGCGACTCAGATTGCAGGGATTGCTTTTGATTCGGCTGTCCAGGAGATTTGGCCGTATCTAACTGCTGGTGCAGCACTCTACTTGTCAACAGAGGAACTGAGAATTAATCCAGAAGCACTAAGAGACTGGCTCATTGATTCGCGAATAACAGCTAGTTTTGCACCTACGCCTATTCTGGAAAGACTCTTGAAATTATCTTGGCCAGGTAAAACGGATCTTCGTTTTATCATTACCGGCGGGGATCAATTAACGCAGTATCCATCTAACGATATTCCTTTTGCGGTAATCAATCAGTATGGTCCATCGGAAAATACCGTTGTTACCACGGATTGTTATGTACCTGTAGGAGTGACAACAGGTACGCCATCGATTGGTCGACCGATTGCGAATACAGAAGTTTATGTGTTAGATTCTCATCTTCAGCTAGTACCAAGTGGTGTGATTGGAGATCTCTATATTGGAGGGAAGAGTCTTGCTCGTGGATATGCTAATCGTCCGGACCTTACAAAGGAAAAATTTATTTCGCATCCATTCAAGTCAGGAGAGCGTCTCTATTACACCGGAGACAAAGCAAGTTATCTTTCTGATGGTGCTCTCCAGTTCCATGGTCGTATAGATGACCAAGTGAAAATTCGTGGTTTCCGGATTGAATTGGGAGAAATAGAAGCAGTTTTGCAGGCACATTCTTCTGTGAAAGAAGCGGTTGTATTGGTACGAGAGGATGATCCAGGCGACAAGAGATTAGTAGCTTATGTAGTTGGTGAAGGAAGTGTCCAAGAATGGCGAGAGCATCTACAAACACATTTACCAAATTATATGGTCCCAACAAACTTTATTGAGATGGAATTTTTACCACTTACACCGAATGGAAAACTTGATTTAAAGGCATTGCCAATACCTAGCAAATTATCTACTGAAAATACCGTTCACGCACGAACTCCGCTAGAAGAACTTATCGCTTCAGTGTGGAGTCAAGTGCTAGGAATAGAAAATATAGGTGTTCAGGATTCTTTCTTTGAACTTGGTGGTCATTCTCTACTTGCTACTCAAGTGGTTTCACGTTTACAAGAAGTCTTTCAAATAAAACTACTGGTGCGTGAACTGTTCGAGTATTCAACGGTGGAGGCACTGGCGAAGCGATTAGATCAGTTACGTAAGGGAGGCAAAAAACGAGAAACTCCACCATTGATGCCGATGGAACGAGGAAATGCCATTCCACTTTCTTATGCTCAACAGCGCTTATGGTTTATCGATCAATTTACACCTAATAGTGCACTTTATAATATGCCGATGGTATGCCGTCTTACAGGAAATTGGTTACTAGAAGCATTGGAGTTGGGATGGAATCAGTTGATAGAGCGTCATGAATCATTGCGGACAGTATTTCATGAAGTGGACGGTCATCCTGTGCAGAAGATTCAACCGTATACTTTCCGTTCCCTTCCACAAATTGATTTAACTAAGATTTCTCCAGAAGAGAGAGAAAGAGAAGTGGAGCAATGGATTCAAACTGAAGTCGAATCCCCATTTGACTTAGAGCAAGGGCCATTGTTCCGTGGACAAATCGTGAAAATTTCAGAAGAAGAATGGGTTCTTCTGTGTAATATGCATCATATTATCTCGGATGGATGGTCGATGGAAATCTTGCTCCAAGAATGGATGGTATTTTATGAGGAGGCGATTGGCGAAAAACCAGCAGAGCTCGCACCATTACCAGTTCAATATGCCGATTTTGCTCAATGGCAAAGGGATTGGTTAAAAGAGGAAGTACTAAATCAACAGCTTGCATATTGGAAGGAAGAACTGTCTGGTGAGTTACCAGTCTTAATGTTGCCGATGGATCGTCCCCGTCCTCCGGTACAAACCCACCATGGATTAACTCATAATGTGTTGTTGTCACGCTCATTACTGGATAAATTAAACGAACTTAGTCGTCAAGAAGGGGCAACGCTTTTCATGACCTTATTGGCATCTTATCAAAGTTTCCTTGCCCGTTATACAGGACAATCAGAGATTCTTGTTGGAAGCCCAATTGCGAATCGAAATTATCGAGAGATTGAAGGATTGATTGGTTTCTTTGTCAATACGTTAGTCTATCGGGCTGATTTAAGTGGCGCACCGGCATTTAAAGAGTTGTTGTCTCAAGTGCGGATAAAAGCATTGAAGGCATATGAGTACCAAGATGTTCCGTTTGAGAAAATTGTGGAGGTTATCCAACCTGAACGAAGTACAAGTCATTCTCCGATTTTCCAAACCATGTTTACTTTGCAAAATACGGGACAAGAGCTACCACAGCTACATGGACGAAGTATAGAAGTAATGGACAGCCACGCTTCAATCGCCAAATTTGATTTAAGTTTAACTGCCGCAGAAGTGGAAGAGGGCTTATTGCTTACTTTTGTTTATAGGACTGATTTATTTGACAGTTTAACTATTGAATCCATAGCTGAAAATTTTGGAAACTGGTTGAATTTAATCGTGGAACATCCTGATAAATCATTAGCTAAGTTGCCGATACTGTCAGGATTACAGCAAAAACAGTTAGAAGAGTGGAATAATAATGCTGTAGCATATCCACAGGAATTTGGGATTCATCAGCTGTATGAAGAGCAAGTAAATCGTACACCTGACGCGGTGGCAGTGGTAGATGAAAAACAGCAGTTAACCTATCGAGAGCTGAATGAAAAAGCAAACCAATTGGCACATTATCTCCAGAAATGTGGGATTGGGAGCGAGTCATTGGTTGGTCTCTGCTTCCAGCGTTCAGTTGAGATGATTGTCGGTCTCATGGGGATCTTGAAAGCTGGGGCAGCCTATGTTCCATTGGATCCATCGTATCCAGAAAGTCGCCTACGATATATTCTGGAGGACACAGGGATTCAAGTATTGGTCACGAACGAAGCATTAGAAGGTTGGATAACTGAAGAAATCAAAACAGTTTGTTTGGATCGGGATAAAGCGATGATTTCGCGAGAAAGCACCCTTTCACCAATATGTGAAGTGACAGGAGAAAACTTGGCGTATGTAATCTATACTTCGGGATCAACAGGGAATCCGAAGGGAGTTATGGTAGAGCATCACAATGTGATTCGTTTATTTAAATCGACGGAATGTTGGTATCAGTTTGATGAAAAAGATACTTGGACGCTTTTCCATTCTTATGCGTTTGACTTCTCGGTATGGGAGATTTGGGGGGCATTACTCCATGGCGGAAGATTGATTGTTGTTCCTTACTGGATTAGTCGATCGCCCAAGGATTTCTATCAACTGTTAGTAAAGGAAAAGGTTACGGTTCTTAATCAGACACCATCCGCATTTCGACAATTGATACAAGTGTGTGAACAAGAAGATGAGAAGAAAGACTTGCATCTGCGCTATGTCATATTTGGTGGGGAAGCACTCGATCCTACCAGCTTGGTACCATGGTTTCAAAGGTATGGAGAGCAGGAACCACAGTTAATTAATATGTATGGAATTACAGAAACTACCGTTCATGTTACGTATTATCCAATTACTCAAGATGATGTGCAGCATGCTTCAAGAAGTAATATAGGAAAACAGATTCCAGATTTAGAAGTGTATGTACTAGACGCTTGTCAACAACCTGTGCCTATTGGCGTAGCTGGCGAACTATATATTGGTGGAGCAGGACTTGCACGTGGATATTTAAACAGACCCGAATTGACTGCAGAGCGTTTCATTCCTCATCCATTCAGTAGTGACCCAGGAGCGCGATTATATCGGACAGGAGACTTAGCGAGATACTTACCTGATGGAAATCTGGATTATCTTGGGCGGATTGATCACCAGGTGAAAATCCGTGGTTTCCGAATTGAGCTCGGAGAAATTGAATCTGCTTTAAACGCACATGTCTCCATAAAAGAGGCTGTTGTAATTGTTCGAGAAGATCAGCCGGGTGATAAACGGTTGGTGGCATATGTCGTGGGTGATGGGAATGTAGGCGAGTGGAGAGATTATCTCAAGGCGGAACTACCAAGCCATATGGTTCCTTCAGGATTTGTGATGATGGAAGCCATTCCACTAACTGCTAACGGAAAAGTTGATCGTAAGGCCTTACCTGTACCAGAGGAGAGGAAAATCGAAAGTGAATGTGTTGCCACGCGGAATGGTAACGAAGAAACACTGGCCACCATTTGGAAGCAAGTATTAGGGATTAAAAAGGTGGGAATCCATGATAACTTCTTTGAAATTGGTGGAGACTCGATTCTCAGCATTCAGATTGTCTCTCGTGCGAAGCAAGCAGGTTTGCAATTGACGCCAAAGCAAATGTTTGAACACCAAACGATTGCTGAGTTGGCGCAAGTAGTCAATGAAGAACGGGGTGTACAAGCAGAGCAGGGAGTTGTAACTGGAGAACTGATCCTTACACCAATCCAGCAATGGTTTTTTGCACAAGATCATCCAAACCCACACCATTGGAATCAATCCATGTTTTTTAGAACAAAAGAGCGACTGGATATAGTATTACTGGAGAAAGCTGTGCGTACCCTTCTAATCCATCATGATGCCTTGCGTTTAAGATATGAACGGTTACCGAATGGAGCTTGGAAACAGCGGAACGAAGGAATCGAAGAACAATCGACGCTGACCGTTATTTCATTAGAAGAAGTGCCGCAAGCAGAATGGCATCAAGTGATTCAAACGGAGATTGACACTGCACAAGCAAGCTTGCACTTACACGCAGGACCGCTAATGAGAATGGTGTATTTTGATGAAGGTGAGAAAAGAGCCGGCCGATTATTCTGGGTGATTCATCACTTAGCAGTGGATGGTGTTTCTTGGCGGATTTTACTGGAGGATCTGCAAACGGCGTATAATCAAGCGAGCAAGGATCAGATGATCCAATTACCTACAAAGAGTACATCCTTTAAAGCGTGGTCGGAGAAATTGCATCATTACGCTGAAGCTGGGATTGTGCAAGAAGTGCGTGATTACTGGGAGCAGCAATCCGAACAAGAAGTGGCTATGCTACCAGTGGATACCACCCTCGAAGTTCCAGCAAACACAGGAAACGAGGAGATTACCGTGGTGCTGGATGAGAAAGAGACCCGTACGTTATTGAAAGAGATTTCAAGCACTCATCGTGTCCAAATCAATGAAGTACTATTAACAGCATTGGTACAGGCTACGGCAGCATGGACAGGTCATCCGACGCTGACCGTGGATTTGGAGGGGCATGGTCGGGAAGAGATTATCGAAGACGTTGACCTATCTAGAACCGTGGGGTGGTTTACAAGTATTTATCCTGTTCACTTAAATATTACCGGTGCCGACACGCCAATTGCAGCATTAAAAGCAGTTAAAGAACAAGTGCGTAAAATTCCTAATAAGGGTGTTGACCATGGAATTTTGCGGTATCTGAACACAACAATGTGTGAGCAATGGGGGTCTCAACATACACCGTCTATTAGTTTTAACTATCTTGGACAATTTGACCAAATGTTTTCTGACGATGCAATACTTATTCCAGAGAACGGATTTAAGCGCTTAGATCATGCTTCTGGTTCCAAGCGATTGCATTTAATTGATGTAATTGGAATGGTAACGGATGGGAAGCTTCAGTTCACTTGGGTATACAATGTAGGACAATATGCGAAATCAACGATTCAAAGTATTGCAGAGAATATGCTCCATCAACTAAGTAAATTGATTCAATCTGCGGATGGAGAATCTGCACTGACCGTTTCAGATTTTGTGATGGCTAATCTTGACCAAGCCAGTTTGACAAAAGTATTAACCAAGATGAATCGTGGAAATAATTATCCGATTACCGATTTATATCCACTATCGCCTTTGCAAGAAGGAATGATTTTCCATGCATTGCATGACCAAGGGGAGGAACATGTAGCGCCGTATATAGTGCAATTAAGTTTCATGATTAGAGGAGAATTGGATATTGCTACTTTCGAACTGGCGTGGAAATCGATAATTCAGCGGCATGAAATTTTCCGCTCAGCTTTCCTTTGGAATGAAGTTGAGGAGCCTTTACAAGTGGTGTATGAGAGTGTTCCATTTAAGGTGAATGTAGAAGATTGGCGTACGCTGACTGCTGAAGAAAAAGAAGAGAAAAGAAAAGCCTTTTTGGCATTGGATCGAAAACAAGCCTTTCTTTTTGATAAAGCGCCATTGATGCGGGTGACTGTCATTCAAGAAGGTGAGGAAGAATATCGAATTGTTTGGACACATCACCATATTCTGTTGGATGGATGGAGCCTACCACTGGTCTTTAACGAATTGCTTACAGTGTACCAGAAGAGAATGAATGGAGAAGCCGTGCATTTACCTAATTCATCGCCATACAAGAAATATATTCAATGGCTAAGAGAACAGAATCAGGAGCAGGCGGAGCAATTCTGGAGAGAGAAACTTAAAGGTTTTACAGCTCCAACCCTGCTGGGCTTAGAAAGTAAAGAGCAAGAAAAAGGTTACACAGAGAAGGTAACTTATTTATCAGAAGAGCAAACCCAAGCGTTACAAAACTGGGCGAAGCGCAATAGGCTCACTTTGAATACAGTAATTCAAGGTGCGTGGGCGTATCTCATGAGCCGGTATAGTGGAGAAGATGAAGTTGTCTATGGTGTAACTAGCTCAGGACGCCCTACGGAGATTATTGATGTTGAAAACATTGTAGGTCCTTTTATTACCACATCACCGACGCGAATTCAGTTGATAGATAATATAAAAATAATGGATTGGTTGCAGAAGATACAAGAGGAAGAGATAGAAAGAAGACAATATGAATATGCTTCTTTGACAGAGATTCAAGGATGGAGTGAAGTTCCTAGAGGAACCCCGCTGTTCCATAGCTTGTATGTGTTTGAAAACTACCCAGTGAAAGAGGAGTCCTCAGGAAATCTAGAAATTGGTGGGTTGGAAGGAGTAGAGCAAACTCATTATCCATTAGGATTGACAGTTGTCCCAGAAAGCCAGTTGTTGTTAAAGTTGAAGTATGATCGTAGCAAGTTTAATGGTCTCACTATTGAACGGATGCTGGGGCATTTAAGCCAGGTGTTAAAGCAAATGATCGAGAACGTTGATCAAACTCTGTCGGAGCTGGTGTATGTTACGGAAATAGAACAGAAACAACTACTGGAAGAATGGAATGATAATGCAGCAGCGTATCCACGTGAAAGTGTGATCCACAAACTTTTTGAAGATCAAGTGGATCGTACACCTGATGCGGTGGCAGTGGTGGATGAAAATCAGCGGTTGACGTATCGAGAGCTGAATGAGAAAGCAAACCAATTGGCCCATTATCTTCAGAAAATGGGGATTGGGACGGAGTCATTGGTCGGGCTTTGTTTCCAACGTTCAGTGGAGATGATTGTCGGTCTCATGGGAATCTTGAAAGCTGGATCAGCCTATGTTCCGCTGGATCCATCGTATCCAGAAAGTCACCTACGATATATTCTGGAGGACACAGGAATTCAAATATTGGTTACGAACGAAGTATCACAAGGTTGGATGCCTGAAGAAGTTGAAACAGTTTGTTTGGACCGAGATCAAGCAATGATTTCGCAAGAAAACACTCTTTCACCAATATGTAAAGTAACAGGAGAAAACTTGGCGTATGTTATCTACACTTCAGGTTCGACCGGGAATCCAAAAGGGGTTATGGTGCAGCATCATTCGGTATTAAATCTATCCTATGGTTTACAGAAAGAGGTTTTTTCACATCGGGCACATGATAACATGCGCGTTGGTCTAAATGCCTCAATCGCCTTTGATTCATCCGTTAAACAATTACAAATGCTTTTGTATGGTTCTAGTTTGTATATTATTTCAACAGAAGTTCGCAGTGATCCTCAACAGTTTATATCTTATATTCGGGAGAATAAGTTGGAAATGTTCGATATAACACCTTCACTACTCCAATTACTAATAGATGAGGGGTTGTTAGAAACAAACGATAGTGTTCATGTTCCAAGCAAGGTACTGGTCGGTGGAGAAGCGATTATGCCATCACTGTGGGAACAACTAGTAGAGAATGACCATATCCATTTTTATAATGTATATGGTCCTACGGAATGTACGGTTGATGCGACATGCTATCGTATCAAAAAAGATAGTAAGAGAGTAACCATTGGGCGTCCGTTGCCAAATGTTCAAGCCTATGTATTGGATGAGAAGTTGTTACCTGTTCCAGTTGGTGTAACGGGTGAACTTTATATCGGTGGAGCAGGCCTAGCGAGAGGATACTTGAATCGTCCAGAGTTAACGTTAGAACGTTTTATTCCACATCCATTTAATGAAGGAGAACGGTTATACCGGACGGGAGATCTAGTCCGTTATTTAGCTGATGGCCATTTGGATTATCTGGGAAGAATCGATAATCAAGTGAAAATTCGAGGATTCCGGATTGAGCTTGGAGAGATTGAAGCGAATTTAGAAAGTCATCCATCGGTGAAAGAGGCGGTAGTCTTGATAAGAGAGGACCAACCAGGAGATCAGAGATTGGCTGCCTATGTGGTGGGTAAAGGAAGTATGCATGAATGGCGTGAGCATCTCAAGAGGCAAGTACCGAATTATATGATTCCTGCACACTTTATTGAGGTTGATGCGATTCCCCTTACAACAAATGGGAAGGTTGATCGAAAGGCACTGAACAGCTTAACGATTCAAAGAGAAAGTACCTTTTCTACACCAATCATCCCACGGGATGAAATCGAGTATCAGCTGATTACAATCTGGCAGGATTTGCTACAGTTAGAAGATATCCATGTAAACGATGATTTCTTCAATATAGGAGGTCACTCTCTCCTTGTAATCAAATTGATTTCAAAGGTCAGAGAGAAATTTGGAAAAGAGATTAAGGTGCCCGCACTAATTAAGAATCCGACAGTGGAAGGAATCGCTTGTCTCATCCGTGAGAATCATCGTATGGAAGAATCATTATCGGTTCTGGTTCCATTACAAGAATCAGAGAAAAGACCTTTCTTCTGTGTTCACCCGTTTATGGGTAATGTACTCTGTTACATTCAGCTAGCAAGGTTACTCAAGGATCACTGCTCATTTTATGGTCTACAGAATCCTCTCGTAGAGAAAGAAGGAATGAACGGGTTGATTTTATCGGAAGTAGTTCAACTCTACATCGAGGAAATGAAGCGGGCTCAGCCAGAGGGGCCGTATCGTCTGGGAGGATGGTCTCTGGGCGGTGCCATCGCCTATGAAATCGCAACTATGCTACGGAACCAGGGAGAAGAAGTTGAGGTGTTGGTACTATTGGATACCAAGGTGCCTTCAGAACGGGATTACAAGACAGAAGATGAAATGCTATCTTATATATTGGAGCATTTCATCAATATAGAGTTAGTGGATCAGGAAGAAGAGCTTGTTCATCAACAGGACATGCTTGTTGAGCAATTAATTGTGGAAGGAGTGCTCCCGCCTGATGCAAATCTTACGAATTTGAAGCAAATTATCAATGCTCACAGGAAATGTCTGAATTTAATGGCAGAGCATGATTTAACACCATATTTTGGGGAAGTCATTTACTTTAGTGCTGAGGAAGGTAAAGAATTGTTTACGGATTGGAAGCCTTTATTAAAAGGAAGAGTGAATATGTATTCGGTCCCTGGATCACACGAAGAAATAGTAGCTTCCCCCGCAGTTGAAAAGTTAGCTAAGTATCTACTAAATGAATTAGAAGGAATAAAAGAGACGTCCCTTTCACTAACGGAAAAGTAGAGAGCACAAAATAGGCAACTTTATAAACAAACATTGTTATTATTAAAGTTGTTATTTGTGAGTAGTAGTGTAAATAAAGAGAGCAGTCCAATAACTGCACATCAAGTGTAGGAGATTATGTATATATCAAGAGCATTACTTTTTAAGGGGCTAATGAAAAATTGCTTGATAGGGACATAGAAACATATATGAGTTGTTCATAGTATGCTGTAAATTATCTGAAGTTTTTGTACCAGAAGCGAATGCTTTGATGATATTGCTGAGGAAAGGTGTATATTTTCATTGATATGTTAATATGCACCTTTTCTATTATATTTGCACTTGAATAGATGCAAGTTAGAAAATGAAATTGAATTTCTATAACGTATACATAGGAAGCCATCCTTTTAAAAAGGAAGTGATTTATCATACAAATTCATGCTGTGAAAATACCAAAGAATATTGGAAATCATTTGTTTAATCAATTTAGTAACTTGATTTCAAATGAGAAGAGAGAACGAATGAAGCGGTTATTAAATTTATGTGATATTAATAGGACTTTAATAGGAGATTTGTTAATCCGATCTCTAGTCTGCCAAAAGTATAAAATTAGTAATGAAGAAATTAGATTTATATATAATGAGTATGGAAAACCTTTTGTTGAAAACTTTTCTGACTTTCATTTTAATATTTCACATTCAGGAGAATGGGTGGTTTGTGGCACTGCTAATTCTAATGTAGGGATTGATATAGAGAAAGTTTCAGAAATAGAGGCTCTTAAATTAGCAAATGAGTTTTTTTCAGATGAAGAATTTTATGATATATCTAGTATGAATTCTGATGAACAAATTAATTATTTTTATGATATATGGACATTAAAAGAAAGCTATATAAAAACGATTGGAAAAGGGCTTTATATCCCGTTAAATTCATTTTCTATAAAAAAAGAGTCACGAACTTTAATCTCATATAAGAATATACCTAAAGACTTTTACTTTAGACAATATAGCATTGAGCCGAATTATAAGATATCTGCTTGTGCAACAAGGGAAGAATTTCCGCAGGATATAATAATTAAAGATATTTATACAATTTGCCAAAATATAAACAAATTTTAAAGTAAGGAGAAAATCAATGCAGAAGACTAAACTTTTTTGCTTTCCACATGCTGGGGGATCTGCGTTTAGTTACGCAAAATGGAAAAATTACTTTAATCCATATATTGAAGTAGTCCCAATAGAGTTAGCTGGTAGAGGATATAGAATTGAAGAAAGCTTGTACCAAAGTATGGAAGAGGCCGTAAATGATGTCTACACTAGTATAGTTAAGCAGATAGAGCATTCGCCCTATATTCTATATGGGCATAGCATGGGAAGTTTGATTGCCTATGAAGTAGCCAGAAAAATACAAGATTCTAAAAACGTATTGCCTGAATTTCTTGTTTTGTCCGGTAGAAACCACCCAAATAGTAAAATGAAAAATATCCGACATAATCTTTCTAACGAACAATTTAAAAGAGAAGTTATTGCAATGGGAGGTACACCGTCCGGGGTACTTCAATCAGAAGAATTAATGGGAATTTTCCTCCCAATTCTAAGAGCAGATTTTAAAATTGTTGAGACATATATTCATGACAATAATATGCAAGCATGTGGTATTGATTTTCTTATATTTAATGGGGAAAATGATGAATTTACTACATATAATCAAGTAATAAAATGGGAGCAATACACAAGTAAAACGTGTACTTTTCACTCTTTTAAAGGTAATCATTTCTTTCTAAATGAAAATATTGAAGAAATAGCAAATAGAATTATAAGAAAGTTAGATTCTAAAAGATTTTCAACTAGTTTTTAGAGTTTTTCTAAGTACAATCATGGCTGAGAAACCAAAAATTAAAGGTGAAAAATACAGGTACTGCTGGAATATCATTGAATGGAGTCATAGAAGCCTCAACGAAATGTTCAAAGGTAGGTAATGATGGAATTCTAAGCAAAATATATGAATTAACTTTAGTTTATTTAGGCTTTACCTGTAGGTGAAGTTTTCTTATTTCATTTTATTTTATCACCAGAAAAATGATCTTCTAAATTAAATTTAAGCATTTTTGAATTTAAACATGTCGTGCTTTCTCATATTGACAGTAATCGACTTACGTGGCTGGAAGAAAGAATTGCTAATTATTTGGGTAATACACCATTATACTTGATACAAGGTACATAACAGTTAGGGAACCTGTATGTAAAGCTACTGTATATGTGAAGTGAAAAGGCCGGCTCTTATACTTATGAGTCGGCCTTTTTGTTTTATGGATATCAAATTAGAAAGCAACATTTCAAAGGGTATCTTGTGATATAACTAAGTAGAATTTTAAACAAGGGGATGATGAGATGAATAAATTGAAGGGGAAAGTTGCATTAGTAACAGGTGCTAGTAGGGGAATAGGGCGAAGCATTGCCTTACATTTGGCTCAAGCTGGTGCGTTAGTCGTAGTTCACTATAGTAAAAGAAAAGAAGAAGCAGAAAGAGTAGTGCTTGAACTACCCCCACTTTCACTTCGTTTAGAAGTGGGGGATTCCTAAGTAAAGAGTTCTAATAAAATTAAACAAGATGGCGGTTCTGCATTTGCAATCAGTGCAGACTTAAGTACTTTTAACGGTATAAATTACTTGTATTCAATGTTGGATCAATCTCTTCAAAAACATATAGGTAATACTACATTTGATATACTTGTAAACAACGCTAGAATTGGGCAGATTTTAACGTTAGAGGAATCTACAGAGGGGTCTTTTGATGAGGTTATGAATATTAATGTGAAGGCTCCATTTTTCATTATTCAAAAGGCTTTGCCACGTTTAAAAGATGGAGGACGTATTATCAATATTTCGTCATTTGTTACACGGATAGCCTCCCAAAGTGTTTTTGCCTACAGTATATCTAAGGGGGCAATTAATATACTCACTTATACTTTAGCCCGTGGTATTACAGTAAATGCAATTCTCTCAGGCATAATTAATACAGAAATGAATGCTGAGACATTGGGGAATCAAGATGGACGAAAATATGATGCAGGTTTATCGACCTTTAATAGGTGGGGAGAACCTAATGATATAGCTGATATTGTAGGTTTTCTTTCATCATCAGACAGTCGTTGGATAACTGGTGAGTTAATCGATGCAAGTGATGGATCTTGCTTATAATGCTAGAGGAAAAGCCGACTTAAATTGAGTTGGATTTTGCAAATCTATTATTTATTTGTTAAACCAGTGAACTACGCACCACTTATTAGCTCTTACAATAGCCAACTTGAAATGGGTCCAAAGGTGGTAAGTCAATTAGAGTAGAGAACTAATTATGCTGTAGTAGGATTAATGTTAAGTATAAATGATAAAAAGCAATAAATATGCACAATTTCATATATAAATAGATACTTTTTGTTAACTGTTTTAAAGGGGAGGAAATGTATGGAATTAGTATGATAGAATCAATTTGTATTAAATCGAAAGGGGATGAGTGTAAGTTAAAAAGAATGATTCTAGGGGTTTCATCATTAGTAGTGGGAGCAACAGTTGGTTTAGCGACAGATGTATCCGCAGCACCTGCCCCACCATTAAAATCATTAAATGTAGTAAAAGTTGAATCTCAATTAGGCGGAGTTGAATTTATTGGTCCTAATAATCTAAGTACAGTTAAAGATCATGGAGGAAGCTATTTATCATTTATACAAATGAAATGGGATATGGTAAAAATTCGATTGCTCAAATGAGTGGTCAAAAACTAAAAAAAGTAGATTCTAAGATGATTGATATTAATGGTGATAGAACAGTTGATGGATGGGAATATAAATGGGATGCTTCGGGACAGCAAAATGGACAATTTAAATATCAAAACACATCTACAAATGCACCTTGGAATACATTATCTACGTCATTAAATATTAAATAAGCTAACAGAAGAATCTAATGTTAATTTTTTTGTCGGTTGCAATAAATGTAATGTTTAGGTAACTAAAGGAGTCTACGTTTTTTAGTGGGCTCTTTTAATCTAATGATAAGATACTGGCAAATTGATAAGCTATTTTATCCAATTGTCACATTCGAAATTTACATAATGTTATTTCGGTAAACAAATTTATGTTTAATAGTGTGAGTAATTAAACATAAATCTATCAAAAAATCAATAAAGTTATTAAATGAGTCTTTCAGCATAATTATCTAAAACTACATATTTATGAATTTTTATAATATTTTTAGTATATATCTAGTCCTAAATCATACCATTTTATAACAAAATACTATAATTTGATTAGTAATAGTAGTGAAAAAAACATTAAACATAACTAGGTAATATAGCTAATGTTATTTTTTCACATAATTTGTTTAATAGTATGCATATCGTTATTATTCAATGTAACTAAAATAATTTAAAAGGAGATAGGAAGTTATGTTTAAAGTAAAAACAAATGGAAGAATAAAAAAGATTGTTATGATTTCTGCGGCTTGTACCATGATGTCAATGTATGGGGCACCAATTTCTAGTACAGAGGCAGCAATCCGATCGCATGCTCCATCAGTTTATGTAACACCACAAAATACTGCTGCTTCAGATATTATTAGCATAGACTGGTCACCAATCCAAACGGCACCTTATACATATTGGGCTGTACATAACTGGAATCAGGGAGGAGAGGGTGGCGGTTATGCCGGCTTCCAACAACAAAGCGGTTTTGATCAAACCGGTAAACGTACCCTTCACTTTGCACTTTGGGATCCAATAGCATCAAATCAAGCAATAAAAGCTGAATATTTATCGCCGACTTCGGAAGCCAGTAGATTTGGTGGAGAAGGAACAGGTTTGAAGGTACAAACAACTTATAATTGGAAAGATAGTGAATGGTATCGAATGACACTACGTTCTTGGCAAGAAGATGGTCATACAAAGTTTGGCCAGTGGATAAAAGATAATAAATTAAATCAATGGAAGTTAGTTGCTATTATGGATCATCCAGTTGCGAATGTTCCATTTAACTATGGTTTATCGATGTTTCAAGAGGACTGGGCTGGTAATGGACAAGATGTAAGAGAAGCACGCCTTAAAAATGGCTATAGCAGAAAAGTTTCTGATAAACAATGGAATTCTTGGAATAATCAGCGTATCTCTGGGCAACATGATACCTCTTATCAATACGATGGAGGAGCAACTTCAGAATATCTATGGGTTAAGGCGGGAGGAAATACTCAATCAACTATTGGTACTGGAAAGACTTTTAATATAAATCAGCCTAGTCAACCAGAAATGGGAAATTTGGATTTTGATATTCAAAATATTCGTTTTGAAAATGAAAAATTAAATGTGTCTTGGAAATTGAAAGAACAAAGTACTCCCCAGTTTAAAGGGGAAATTGAAATCTATGACAATGAAAAGTTAACGGGACAAGCTTTGAAAGTAATCGACAATATTAAGTCCTATCAAACTGAGGTAAGTCAAACTATGCAATTGCCTCAAACAGCTTATGCTAAAATTACATTAACAGATATATTTGATCGAACTGTAGAGAAAAAAGTAGCAATTACAAATGGAAATTCTGATATTTTAGTAGGGAATCAATTTGCATGGTCCCTAAAAGGAATTAGTGATTTCGAGTTTGCTAAAATCAATTTCAATAAGTCGAAAGAAGAAATGCAAATTGACTTAAAAGCAGGCGTACCGCATCATTATTTTAATGAAACATATGCGAGTATTAAAGTACAAAATGCATCAGGAAAAGTAGTATACAATAAAGATATTTATGGAAACAAACAACAAAATGCTGAATCGCAAAAAATTCCAGTCAAAGTAGGAGATTATATTGAGTTGACACACTTAGAGGGTGTGCATAGAGCTACTTTCAAAAATGTAGACAACAGTAAACAAGAGAGCTTTGGAAAAAAAGCCATGTACGAAATTACAAAAGAAGGTCTGAAGAAAGTAGAAAAAATGCCAGAAGCAACAATTTTAGATGGAAATCAATTTGTATGGTCCTTAAAAGGATATAGTGATCGAGAAATTGCAAAAGTAGATTATAACAAAACGTCAGAAGAGCTAAAAATAAAATTAGAAGCTGGTGTACCGCATTCATACTTCAATAGTACATATGCGAGTATTAAAGTCCAAAACTCATCCGGTAGCGTTATATACAATAAGGAAATCGTAGGGAATAGACAACAAAATGCCGAAATCCAAATTGTGTCTGTAAAAGTGGGAGATTACATTGAATTAACTCATATAGAAGGAGACGCAGTAAATGAAAAGACACGCGCAACATTAATGAATCTTGAAAATAACAAAAATGAGACTATTGGAAAGACAGCAAGGTATCAGGTTACAACAGAGGGCTTAAAAAAAGTAGAAAAAATGCCAGAGACAACAATTTTAGACGGAAAACAATTTGCATGGTCATTAAAAGGATATAGTGATAGAGAAATTGCAAAAGTAGATTATAATAGAACAGCAGAAGAGCTGAAAATAAAATTAGAAGCTGGCATACCGCATTCGTACTTTAATAGTACATATGCAAGTATTAAAGTCCAGAACTCATCCGGTAGCGTTATGTACAATAAGGAAATCGTGGGAAATAGACAACAAAATGCTGAAACCAAAACAGTACCTATAAAAGTGGGAGATTATATAGAATTTACTCATATAGAAGGGGAAGCAGCAAAGGAAAAAACGCGAGCGACTTTAACTAACCTTGAGAATGGAAAACAGGAATATATAGGTAAGAAAAGAATATATCAGGTTACATCTACAGGATTAATAAGACAATAAATGTATTAAAAAGTTGGGGGAATCCTCAACTTTTTTTATTGAAATAAAAGGTTCTGGTGCAAAAACTTCAAGGTAATTACAAGTAATCTCTAAAACTTGGACATACTGATACTATTACTCTAAAAAGGTGTGTGATCGGTATGGAAAAGAAAAATTGGTTCAAATGGAAGCACTATCAGCCTGATATTATTTTATTGGTTCTGGTGCAAAGATTGTATTTATTTGAAAGAGGTATATAGATTCCTAATGGAATCTATTCTTATGCAGCCATTCCGAATAGTTGATGAATAAACTTCACTTCATTTTTGACAGACTTGTCCCGTAAAATAAGTTGGCCTTTTTTAATGATATGCATCGCTTCTATTCCTGAAAGAATAGATTTAGCTGTACGAAAAGATTTCAATCCTAGCATTGAACGAACTCTCTTTTTAATAAAACGATGATCTTGCTCTACAATGTTATTAAGGTATTTTACCTGCCTTATTTGGATGCCCACAGGCATCTTTTTCTCTGTCTTCAACTCTTCAATCGCTATAGGATAGGCCGGGTTTTTGTCCACTGTAATCACACGGGGCTTTGAAACATGAAAAGACTGCAAAGCTTTCTTGAAAAAACGCTTTGCAGCCCTATGATCTCTTGTTTTGCTTAAATGAAAATCAATTGTATATCCTTTTGAATCAACAGCACGATATAGGTACATCCATTGACCTTTGACTTTCACATAGGTCTCATCGACTCGCCAAGAATCATTGTTTGATTTAAGATGACGTCGTACTCGCTTATCTAATTCGGGACCATATTGATGAACCCATCGCATGATAGTTGTATGAGCCAGGGATAGCCCGCGTTCTTCCATCATTTCGACTAAATCACGAAAACTGAGGTTGTACCGTAGGTACCATCTCACGGTTAATAAAATAACATCCGGTTGATAATGTTTCCACTTGAATAGATTTTTCTTTTCCATACCAATCACATCCTTTTTTAGAGTAATAGTATCAGTATGTCCAAGTCTGAAAGACTTTTTTTAGATATTTTGAAGTTTTTGCACCAGAACCTTTAAGTCTTCCATTGCTATGGCTATCGCATGTTTTTCTGTATCAATTAACGATAACCCCTGTTTAATAGGAGACCAATATTCATATCCGTAATCTTCAAACCACGCAAAAACTTTTGTACTGAAAAAACCATCATTTCGTTTGATAACTTGGACTTTGTATCTTTTGCTTGGGGAAACAATTTCTTTAATGATTTCTTCCATTGTCTATCTCCCTATATCTTTTATCCAGATTGTACCACATCAAGAATATAAATGATGAAAGGTATTTTGATTGCATAAGGTATACATGTGAAGTTAACATAACGTCCTATTATCAGTAGTCCATGTAATTAAAAGTAGTAAAGACACTAGCAGATAATAGACCTAATAAAAATTAGGTCTATTATTTTTATTTAATTCAAACTCTTCTTCATGTATTACTATACTTGTAATTCTCACTTTTTTTTAGTATGTGACTTAATTTAAGAATTCAAATTATAAATGGAGTGTACAGTGCGAAAATTCTGCCCCTGAAAAAACGTTAATTTTCTTGTTTACAAACAAGAGGGCATAGGAGTAATATATTGTACATAAATTCATATCACTATTCGCTGAATCCATATGGAGCGGGGGAACCAAATTTTGTGCGATTGCACTCGGGGTGAATCCTTCTTAAATGAAGGTAGGGCTACTCTCAAGGCCCGAATCCGACAGCTAACCTCGTAAGCGTTTCGAGAGGGGATACTATGGTGACTTTTAAAAACACTGGGTGAACTTTGGTGTCTTTTTTTATACTCTTTTTCTGGAAAATAATTCAAAAAAAGGATGAGAAACTTGAAAGAGACACCCATAAAAACGAAAAATCCACTTTGTTCTTTCCCTTCTAATTCCAAACCTTCTAAATTAAGAAGAGAATTAGGGATGAGACATTTAACAATGATTTCTATAGGCGGAAGCATTGGGACTGGGTTATTTATAGCAAGCGGAAATACGATTCATACAGCAGGACCTGGTGGAGCAATTATAGCTTATTTGTTGATGGGGTGTATTGTTTACCTGTTGATGACCAGCTTGGGAGAGATGGCAGCGTATATGCCTACATCGGGTTCTTTTAGTACGTATGCTTCTAAATTTGTAGATCCTGCATTTGGTTTTGCAATTGGTTGGAATTACTGGTTTAGCTGGACTATTACTCTTGCAGTTGAAATTTCATCAGGAGCTATTCTTATGAAATATTGGTTTCCATACAGTCCATCTATTCTTTGGAGTGCGTTATTCATACTGTTTATGCTTGGAATTAATATTCTTTCAGTGAAACATTATGGAGAAATGGAGTTTTGGCTTTCACTTGTAAAAGTTATTACTATAGTCGTGTTTATTATGTTAGGAATAGCCACGATATTTGGAATTTTCAAAGGGAATCCTATTGGATTTCACAATCTAACAATTGGGGACGCACCGTTTCATGGAGGTTTTCTTTCTATTCTTAGTGTGTTTATGATTGCGGGATTTTCCTTTCAAGGTACAGAAATGGTCGGAATTGTAGCTGGAGAAAGTAAAGATCCTGAAAAGCATATTCCAAAAGCTGTGCGGCAAATCTTTTGGAGAATTCTTTTATTTTACATACTTACCATTTGCGTAATTGGAGTCATAGTTCCCTACACAGATCCGAATCTAGTTAACAATGACATTAGTAATATTACAATGAGTCCCTTCACACTAGTATTTGAAAAAATTGGCTTCGCATTTGCAGCTTCTATTATGAATGCAGTTATCTTGGTATCTATTCTATCAGCTGGTAATTCTGGAATGTATGTTGCAACCCGAATGTTATGGGTAATGGCAAAAGAAGGGAAAGCTCCAAATTGCTTAAAAAAAGTAAATAAACAAGGTGTTCCTATTAATGCTTTACTTATGACAACGACTGTGGCAATCGTTGCGTTTGCAGCTTCTTTATTTGGAGAAGGGCAAGCATTTATATGGCTTTTGAATGCTTCGGGACTATGTGGATTTATTGCATGGTTAGGGATTGCTATAAGCCATTATCGTTTTCGTCAGGCTTTTTTACATCAGCAAAAGAATTTAAATAAGCTCCCGTATCAAGCAAAGTGGTATCCTATCGGTCCTATTTTGGCATTTGTAATATGTACTATTATTATTTTAGGACAGAATTATTCAGTCTTTATAGGATCACATGTCGATTGGTATGAAGTACTTGCTACTTATATTGGTTTACTGCTTTTTCTTGTATTTTGGTTCGGCTATAAAATTATAAAAAAAACAAAGGTGATTCCATTACATCAAGTCAATTTAGAGCATGATGATCATTAAGAATGGAAATTAAGGAGACAAAAATATGGAACTAGACATTCTACTCAGGTTACTTGTAGCAATACTTGTTGGAGCAATAATTGGATTAGAGCGTCAATGGCATAATTGCATTGCTGGATTACGTACAAATGTACTTGTTTCCGTTGGTGCTGCACTTTTTGTACTATTAAGTGTACTCACTCCAACTGATAATACACCTACAAGAATAGCTTCTCAAATTGTAAGCGGGATTGGTTTTTTAGGTGCTGGAGTTATTATGAAAGATGGATTGACAGTTCGAGGACTGGATACAGCAGCAACCTTATGGTGTTCTGCTGCTGTAGGAACATTAGCAGGTAGTGGCTACTTACTTATAGCTATAACGGGAACCATTCTTATTGTCAGCATAAATAGTTTACTAAGACCTGTTTCAAAATGGGTTTCCGAAAAATCCGAAAAAGGTTTTAAATATTCCCAACAAGTTACCGCTCTCTCTTATAGAGTAAAACATAAACCATCAGAGAAAAAAGATTGCTAAAGAGAAGCTAATTTTAAGAACGTTATCAATAATAATAATAGAGACCTATTCTAGATGGGCAAATAGAGAAATAATTAGTGTGCAATTTATTCAATATTTGAACTGATGAAAAATAGTTTATACAAAGTAATAAAAGAATACGGAAGTACATTAAAAACAGCCCTGAGCTGTTTTGGTAGTCCAACCTTACAGTAGCAGTTTATCTTTCTTCGAATATATAAACTAATTACTTAAGGCGTCTAGAAAGGTGGGAGCTTCATATCAAACAAATAGAATGTTTTACAGAACCATATTTTAAAACTGTTGGTGGACGAAAAAAGGCATATAGAGTGTTTGGTTACAAAGATGGGGAAAAAAAATCTTTTCCGATTACATTTAAAACATTGAAACAGGTAAGAACGTTTACCTACAAACATGCTCTCGAAAATCCTGGATGGTTAAATGCCAATGGTGATATTAGTGAATATAATGTTAAAGTGGATAGAGATGAATATAAAAATGTCTGGCAAGATAATGTTATAGAAAATGTATATAAAAATTACACTGATTTTAATAATTGGTAGCAGTAATTCTTAAACTGCTATGATTCCAAATTAATTTTTTACAAAACGCTATGAATAAATGTAAAAGTATGAGGCAAGGAAATTCACTCATGTAGAGCAACAAGAAATCAAAACTGGAATTGATAAATAGATGACTTAAAATGTTTCAGAAATGAAACTAATTGAGTCATCTATTTTTTATTATGTAGGGAATGTTGTTGTTCGAAGTAACGAATATACGACTACAGATTGAATTTATTAGAAAATAATTTTTCTACCTTTGAAATTTTAATGACTCCTAAGTGTTTATCAAGGTATATCTTTACAAACAGTCAAAGAACATCTATGAAATATTAAAACATCAAGTTTATAAAGGCTGTTAAAAAAATTTATAAACGTTTATTTTAGATGAATACCTTTATAAATGAAAGTGGCATAATTATGGTAAAAAAATGTAAGGTAACTATCAAACGTGGCAAATATTTATGGATATATTCGTGTAAGTACAAAAGATCAAAATGAACAACGTCAATTACATAAGATGATGGAACGAGGAGTGGAAGCTCGGCGTATTTTTTTCGACAAAGCAAGTGGACGACACTTTGATCGTCCTCAGTATCAATTATTACGAAAAATATTGAGTACAGGTGATATTCTTTACATAGATGCTTTAGATCGTATGGGACGTAATTATGATGAAGTAATTTCAGAGTGGAAATACATAACAAGAGAATTACAGGCTGATATTGTTGTTTTAGAAAATGAAACTTTATTCGATAGCCGTAAGTTCCGTGAAATGGGGGACATGGGTCGGTTGATGGAAGGGATTACTATAGCTAAATCTCAAGGAAAACACCTAGGACGTCCTCAGGTGAACCTTGCCACCTTAAGCAAACAACAAATGCATATAATAGAAGCAAATTACCCCAAATGGAAAAGTGGAGAAATAACAGCTGTTATCTTTATGGAAATGTTAGGTTTGAAAAAAATACATTTTATAAAATAATGAAGGAATATGAAGTAGCATCTCTCCTATAGGAAATGCTACTTTATCCCCGGTTGTAAGAATACGTGTACTACCCCTTGTAGCTCATCAGACACTGAAACAGGGAGACAAAAACCGCCATTCTTTCCAATAATTCTACAGAAAGAACAGCGTATTTTTCGTTTTATGGATACAATTTCACTTTAGCTTGATGCTGATGGGATACTACCCTTAAATGTATGCCATAATTCATGTTTGGATGAATGCTTACTTCTGTTTAATAGGCAGTGTATAATAGCCAAAAGCCAAATCTAGTAAGGCGCTCGCTTCTTGACGCAGTAACAGATCCATTGGACGGAAGGTAAAAGATCCGTCAGCATTAATAGTAGTATCAGGGTCTACGATTCCTTGTGAGGCAAGGGCTTGAATGGACTGGACCGCCCAGGCATCCGCAGTGTCAAGCAATTTCACATGATTGGCTTGGTCAGGTTGAATATGCTTCAAGTTTTGAATCATGGTTGCTGCAACTTGTCTGGTAATCGGAGTCGCGCGGTCATATCCTGGTATGCCTGCTATGAATTGTTTTTTAATTTCTTCGGTTTTTCCTGGAAAAATGCTCCATCCATGTGCAAGCAACAAGGCATCAGCAAATTCTCCTTGTGTCATGGTGCCCATTGGATCGAATAGATTACCTGCTTTAGCATTCATGATGTCTAAAGCATAAAGATTGTCGATGTGGATTCTATAGTTACTCTTTTGCGGGACGTCTGCAAAAGTTGGTTTGATATTGATTTTCTGAGATTGAGCAACAATGCCTAGACCCTTAGGACTGGTGTAATAAAAATATGCGATTTCTCCGGCCGCATTTTTTTGAAAAGCAATCTTATTTCCTTCCGAATCCTCAAACAACAACGGGTGAATCATTTTGAGGACTTGTTTGCCAGTTGTTTCATCTTCCATGACCAACGCCCCATTCTCATAGGTAAAGTGAGTACGAATCGCAAACGCACGTGTGTTTTGGTACAAGCCCAAGTATTTTTGTGCTTCTTTTCCCTTTAACGAGAGATACACTGTTTTCTCCGCTTTGGGAGCAGGGAAATAATGATCCATGAACACTTCGTACACTTCTCGACTCATCATGGAATCATTATTGTAAGACATGAAGAATGCGGTTTTCTGTTCAGGTACCAAAACCATTAATGAAGAATGTCCAGGCATATTCCCACCTTTTAATACAACATGTTGACCATTGGCGAGGTCATTGAAATATGTTTCAAATCCAACTGTCGCAATAGGAATCGTCTTATCTGCGAAAACTTGGTGGGTATGCATCATATCCATGCTTTTTTTACTTACTATTTCTTTACCGTCAAACTTTCCATTCTGTAGCTGCATGATCATGTACTTTGACATGTCTTCTCCAGTGGACAAAATACTTCCTTGTGGTCCATCAGTTGGAGCGTGCCCATTTGTTGGAATAGGATCGCCAGTGGAACCGTAATGTGTAGCCATTCTCTTGAGAAGGTCAGGCGTAAAGCGCACACTGGTAGACTTCATGCCTAATGGTTTAAAAATATTCTTTTCCATATATCGTGAGAAAGATGTGCCCGTAACATTCTCCACTGCATGTCCTGCGAGTAAAAATGAGAAGTTGTCATACGTATAAGCTTCACCGGGTGGCCGTACCACCGTCGGCATATGTTCGGGTAGAAATTCCTTAATAGATATATTTTTATTTACATATTCAGGCCCGATTAGCGTGGTGATATCGGGCAGGTCTACGCCGCTGGTATAGGTCAGCATATCAAACAGTGTGAGGGGTTTTCCTGTTTGATTGGGTATTTTCAAACCACCGAGATACTGTTGTACATCTTGATCTAGTTTAAGCTTTCCTTTATCGACTTGTTGCATCACAGCCAAGGCAGTAAAAGTTTTCGAAACTGAAGCGATTTGAAAGACCGTTTCCTTAGTGACGGGAATTTTCTTTTCTTTATCAGCATAACCATAGCCTTTATTGACGACGACATTTCCATCATGAACGACGACAAAACTAGAACCGTTCACATTGTACTTCTTCATTTTTTCCTCAAATAACGGATCAGCAAAAGATTCTACTTCTTTTTTATTATTGGGCGTTTTCGTAATTTGGATATCGGTCGTGGATGCCGATGATTTTGATTTTCCAACTTCTAATGGCTGTGGGGAACACGCAGAAATCATACTTGAAGAAGAGAGAAAAATTGCGACGAGACCCAGTTTGTTGATCGCTTTTTTCATTTTTGTACACTCCTTTATTCGATTGGAATTTTTTTGTTGGCACAACGAGTTATTAGCTCGTTAGTGTATGAACAGAGTGTAGCAAGCGGCAAGTCATAGTAGATAGTGATCATCTGTCATTTCCTATATGACACAAAAAATAGAAGAGGTTACGGCTGTATTGATAGTCATGTCATACAAATCATGACACTTTGACACTACCGTATGTGACAGACAAATACTTAGAATCAAAGGGCGGCTCTTTACGTATTAGCAATGAAAGATGAGGGGAGATTCTAATGACGAAAACATCAACTCGAAAAGTTTTGCAAGATTTCTATTTTTTGTTGTTTACCTTTGGATCTGGAGTATTTTACTTTTGCTTCTATTTAGTTAGCATTACATTTGCATTAGTGATGACGGTTATCTTCCTGGGGGTTCCCTTGTTGGCGAGGGTGTTGCAAACAACTCACACATTTGTCCAGTATGAACGCATTCAGACGAAGGTTTATACGGATATATCGATAGAACCATTACTGCCAAGGACAAAAAGTGGAGGGGATAGATGGATTAAATCGGGAGAAATAATTCTCAATAGTAGCAATTGGAGGGCGGCTTTTTGGCTCATGCAGAAATTTTTTGTTGGAATGATGAGCCTTATATGTGTCTTTATACTGTACATAACTCCGCTCGTATTTATCTTTACACCCTTTCTTTTTCCATATTTTGATATATACTTATTGGGAATTGCGGTGAATTCATGGGAGAATGCTATTTTTGTCATGATTATTGGTTGTATCCTCATCTGGATACGTATTTGTATTGGAAACAGCTTAGTTCGAATAATTGGAATGTACACGCGTTCTATGTTTAAAGCTATAAAGGGGTGATAATTTGTTTAAAACTTTGAAACTATGGTTCTGGTATGATTGGGCATTACTTTGTATACGTTTTATCATTTGGTTATCATTGATGTTAACGACTATCCAACATCAAGACCATTTGACTGTACCACTTTGGATCATTATTATTTGGGAAGTTGTGTCATTTTCAGTACCTTGGATTTGTTTAATGTTCAGTTATCGCTATTATCTATTTGTTGAGATACTTTTATTTGGGGGAGTGTGCTTCTACTTAACTTTATTATTTCCGTCAGCGTATCTTGCTTTTTTAATGCCAACTTTCATGATTGCGGCAAATAGTGCTGATAAATCATACCGTTGGTCGGGTTCAATCACAATTATTTTATTCCCATTGCTCATTACGATATTTTCTCCGGTAACAGATTTATGGGTGATAATCCTACAAATCGGTTTAGCTTTTGCTATGGGTTCTTGCTTTCGTTTACTGGTTGTCAATTACCGTCAAAGCGAAACTATTAGGAACCAGAAGCATGTATTGGAACAATACGTATCCCAAGTTGAGCGGATTACTTTACTGGAGGAACGTGACAGGCTCTCAAAAGATTTACATGATACGATGGGGCATTCCTATACCTCAATTATTATGGGAATGGATACACTACGTACGGAATTAAAGACTAAAGAAGGAGAGCAAAAGCTCGACTCATTATTACAATTGGCCCGTAATAGTATGGAAGAAGTAAGAATGTATTTGCATCAAATGGATTTACCACAAGAATCTCTTTCCTTAACTGTCACATTACAACAATTGACAGAGGAATTTGAGAAACATGCAAAAGTAAATGTACGCTTTCGAATAATAGGGGAAGAGTATATGGTCTCCAAGCAATCAAAGATGACATTATACCGGAGTTTGCAGGAATCATTAACAAATGCGGTTCGCCATGGACACTCCACCGAAATCATTGTGTCACTTCATTTTGAGCCACAACAGATAAGATTGGACGTGCAGGATAATGGCTGTGGGGTAGAGGAATGGAAGGATGGATTCGGATTAACTGCGATGAAAGAGCGCGTGAGTCAATTACAAGGGAGAGTTATTGTTTACTCCAAAAAAGGAGAAGGGACGTTAATTTCATGTGTGTTACCGAGACTTGTACAATTGTCCAATGAACGAATCCGCTTGTGTATCGTCGATGATCATTCTTTTATTCGAGAAAGTCTTCATACAATTTTGGATGGACAGGAGGGCTTGCAGGTAGTGGGGATGGCTGAAGATGGAGAACAGGCTGTGGAATTGTGCGAAAGCCTGAATCCAGATTTGGTATTAATGGATTTGGAGATGCCCAATCTTGATGGGATTCGTGCGACCAAAATAATCAAGGGGAAATGTCCTGATATTCGTGTCCTCATTCTGTCAACGTTTCAGGATATAGAAAGGGCGAAGGAAATCATACGAAGCGGTGCTGACGGCTATTTGTTGAAGTCCATAAATTCACGTGAACTAGCTGAATCGATTCGCCTAGTCTATCGGGGAGGCACAATGATAAACCAGGACTTGTTTCATAGAATGTGGGAAGAAGATGAAAAAACAGGATCAGTTAAATCAAAATCAGATGGAAAAGAGTTTGGCTTAACGAAACGCGAACTAGAGGTATTGAATTTATTATCACAAGGTAGCCGTTATAAAACAATTGCTTCGAAGCTTTACTTATCAAACGGAACAGTAAGAAATTACGCTTCCAATCTCTATGAAAAGCTGGGAGTCAAAAATCGAGAAGAAGCCGTGCAAAAAGCTAAAGATACAGGCTTACTTTTGTAAGAGGGAATGTAGTCAACTGCTAGAGTACGTGAACAATTCTATATTTTAGAGCTACATTTTAAGGATAAATAGTGTTTTAAGAGTTTTTTAGTTTATTTGAATGAGAGTCATTATGTTTCCGTTCTTAAGTTGATGGATGTGTGGTGCTACCCCACATCCATCAACTTAAGGATTTAGACTATTCTTAAACTAAAAAGCACGTTACTATTCTCTTATGTTAATGAGAAAGGGTGACGTGCTTTT
>NZ_JAKUGJ010000027.1:0-48470 GCF_022663915.1 Bacillus cereus group sp. BfR-BA-01331 | reverse complement strand
TGTTTCGTTCAGTTTTCAAAGAACTACTTAGTCGCTCATTTGCGACTTCCTTATGTTAACATCTTCATTTTTCGATGTCAACTAAGTTTTTTAATTTCTTTTTTGTCGTTTTCTGCGTTTCCGCATCAGCGACGGTTATTAATATATCATGTAGAAAAATGAAATGCAATAGTTTTTCTAATAAAATTTTTAACTTAGTAAAAAAGCATAAAAACAGCACCTTTCTTCTATATAAGTATAGTTTTTTTAATCTGGCATCCATTTAATCTCGCGTTCCTTTTAATAGAAGGTTTCTCTCCCCTCAAATAAAGAAATAAAAAAAGCTTTGGAGAAATCTCCAAAGCTTAGTCTTGTTTATGGCGCATAGCTGGGAATAATAATACGTCACGAATAGATGGTGCGTTTGTTAATAACATAACAAGACGATCAATACCGATTCCTAACCCGCCCGTAGGAGGCATACCGTACTCAAGAGCTTCGATATAATCATCATCCATCATATGAGCTTCGTCATTACCTTGCTCGCGCTCTTTTAGTTGAGCTTCAAAACGTTCTTTTTGATCGATTGGATCATTTAACTCAGTGAATGCATTTGCATGTTCACGTGCAACGATAAATAACTCGAAACGATCTGTGAATCGTGGATCTTCGTCATTCTTTTTCGCAAGTGGCGAAATTTCTACCGGATGACCGTAAATAAATGTTGGTTGGATTAATTTATCTTCTACTTTTTGTTCGAAGAACTCATTAATAATATGACCAACTTCCATTGTATTCTTAATTTCCACATTATGTTCTTTTGCAAGTTCACGCGCTTCTTCTACACTCATTGGATTCCAGAAATCTGCTCCAGAGTGTTGCTTAATTGCATCTACCATATGAAGACGTGTCCATTCTGGCTCTAAATTAATTTCATAATCACCATATTGGATTGTTGTTGTACCCAATACTTTTTTCGCGATATGAGCAACCATATTTTCTGTCAGCTTCATAATATCATTATAATCAGCGTACGCTTCATATAATTCAATCATCGTAAACTCAGGGTTATGACGAGTTGATACACCCTCATTACGGAATACACGGCCGATCTCATAAACCTTTTCTAATCCACCCACAATAAGACGTTTTAAATGAAGTTCAATTGCGATACGCATATATAATTCCATATCTAACGCATTATGGTGTGTAGTGAAAGGACGAGCAGACGCTCCACCTGCAATCGCGTGCATCATAGGCGTTTCTACTTCAAGATAACCGTTGTCATCTAAATATCTTCTCATTTCACGAATGATTTTACTACGTGTAACGAACGTTTCACGGCTTTCCATACTTGTAATTAAGTCCAAGTAACGTTGACGATAGCGTTGTTCAACATCTTTTAATCCATGGTATTTATCCGGTAATGGACGAAGGGATTTCGTTAAAAGTGTAAATCCTATTGCTTTTACTGAAAGTTCTCCAACGTTTGTTTTGAACACTTTACCTTCAATACCTACTAAGTCACCTAAATCTGCTGTCGTAAATAACTCGTACTCTTCATCTCCAACAGTATCTTTACGAACATAAATTTGAACTTGCCCCTGTAAATCTTGAATATGCGCAAATCCTGCTTTTCCTTTACCGCGTTTTGTCATAATACGACCAGCGATAGAAACAGTGATTTCTTTCTCTTCTAATTCTTCTTTAGAGAATTCTCCATATAGACTTACTAAGTCAGTTGTTGAATTTGTGCGTTCAAATCGTTTACCGAACGGATCGATTCCTTGCTCACGCAAATTATGTAGCTTTTCACGACGAACAAGCAATTGGTCGTTTAATTCTTCGTGGTTCATGTTATCCATGATATTAATATCACTCCAGCTCTATTAATTTTTACAATATATACAGTATAGCATTTTCTACTCAACTAGAAAAACTGCCAGCAACTAACTGGCAGTTCTTCTTTCTTTCACGTAATTATAGGAAGTGTATAGAAGAATGTCAATCTCCTATGCCCCCTTATTAACCAACATAAATTGTTTGTTGTTTCGCTTCTACTTCTTCTACAAATGCACCTAATACATTCGCAAGGTCTTCACGTGTGTCGCAAGTATTGATACCATTACGCACACTCGCATTACCACGAACACCTTTTAAATACCAAGCTGCATGCTTTCTCATCTCTCTTACGGCAACATTTTCGTTCTTTAAATCGATAAGACGATCTAGATGCAACATACATACATCAATTTTCTCACGCACTGTTGGTTCCGGCATTAACTCACCTGTCTCTAAATACTTTACCGTACGATAAATCATCCACGGATCTCCAAGAGCAGCGCGACCAATCATAACACCATCTACACCAATTTCATCAAGCATACGCTTTGCATCTTGTGGTGTTTCGACATCACCATTTCCGATAACCGGAATATTTACAGCCTGCTTTACTTGTTTAATAATATTCCAATCTGCTTTACCTTCATACATTTGTACTCGTGTACGCCCATGAACCGCTATCGCTTGTCCACCAGCACGCTCAACAGCTCTAGCATTTTCTATTGCGAAAATATGTTCTTCATCCCAACCAATACGCATTTTAACTGTAACTGGCTTTTCAACAGCATCTACAACCGCCGCTACCATCTCATATATTTTATTTGGGTCTAAAAGCCACTTTGCTCCTGCATCACACTTAGTGATTTTCGGTACTGGGCACCCCATATTAATATCAATAATGTCTGCTGTCGTATATTTATCTACGTATTTCGCAGCATCCACAAGAGTTTCTTTCTCTCCACCAAAAATTTGTAAGCTTAATGGCTTTTCTCTCTCATCGATATATAGCATATCTAATGTTCTTTTGTTATTAAGTAATATTGCCTTATCACTTACCATTTCGGCACAAACTAAACCTGCACCAAATTCTTTTACTGTCAAACGGAATGCAGAGTTACACACTCCCGCCATCGGTGCTAATACAACCGGATTTTTCATCTGAATATTTGCAATCTTTAACACTCGATTTACTCCTTCCTTCATAGTCACTTCGGCATTAATTCATCTATCGAGACCTTTAATGCTTTAGCAACTTCTACTACAAAATCTTGGGAAGGCGATCGATTCCCTCTCTCAACTTCACCTAAAACAGATACAGATACCCCTAATTCTTTCGCAAAACCTTCTTGTGTATAGCCTTTTAGCTTTCGAAAAGCACGAATGCGTCTTCCCCATTTTTCTGCTTCCATACCGTTACTCCCTCTCGCCTTTTCATTTCTTCTACTTGTGAACGTGAAATGTCTTGTTTTATATCTTGATTGATTTCTAACAACGGAACGATAACAAAAGCTCTTTCGAACATCCGCGGATGCGGAACAATAAGATTCTCTGCTTCAATATTTTCTTGATTATATAGTAAAATGTCAAGGTCGATGGTCCTCGGGCCCCATCTAATTTCCCTTTTTCTTCCTAGGTCATTCTCTACCCTTTGTGTTACTTTCAATAATTCTTGCGGTGATAAATTGGTAGAAATTTTTATAACTAAATTTAAAAAGCAATTTTGGTCAGTATAGCCAACCGGATCGGTTTCATATACAGATGAAACATCATCAACTTGGATATGCTGGTTTTTATTTAAAAACTGAATTGCTTCAGTTAAATAAGTATAACGCTCCCCAATATTGGAACCTAATGCAATGTACGCTATATTATTCATGGACGCTCTCTCGTAATTTCTACCGCTACAGCACGATAATGTCCTGGTATCGGCGGATCCGGTTTAATTACCTTAATTGTACACCGTGAAATACTCTCATATTGTTTCAATATATCTGTAGCGATATTTTCAGCGATACTCTCTACAAGCTTATACGTTCTATCTTCAACAACTTTTCTACACAGCTCAAAAAGTTCCCCGTAATTGACAGAATGCTCTAAGTCGTCACTTTCTCCTGCGCGTTTTAAATCCAACTCCACCGTTAAATCTACTTTAAATCTCTGACCTAATTTATTCTCTTCTGGGAATACACCATGATAACCGTAAAACTCCATATCATGGATATAAATTTTATCCAATTACTTTACCCCCTTACCAATCATCGCATCCATCATCTTAGCCATACGCGCCATTTCTTTCACATCATGAACACGGATAAATTCACAGCCCTTTTCAATACCAAGACAAACGGTAGCACCCGTTCCTTCAAGACGCTCCTCCACTGGCAAATCTAATACATGACCAATAAAGGACTTTCTTGAAGTACCTAAGAGGACTGGATAACCCAGTACATTTAACTGTTCTAAATTACGCATCGCTTCTAAATTTTGTTCAGGTGTTTTCGCAAAACCGATACCTGGGTCTAAAATAATATTCTCATCTCGTACACCAGCATCTTTAGCAATTTTAATACTTTCATACAAATCAGCAATCATATCAGCCATTAAGTTGCGATAGTTCATATTATCTCGGTTATGCATTAAGATAATAGGTACATCATAATAGGCTGCAACTTCAGCAATCTTCGGTTCCGCCTTCGCTCCCCAAATATCATTAATAATATGAGCACCAGCTTCAATCGCTTGTTTTGCAACTTCAGCTTTATACGTATCGATAGAAATAGGTAATTTCGCTTCTTTCGAAACCGCCTGAATCATCGGAACGACTCGCTTTATTTCTTCTTCTACCGAAACTTTAGCAAAACCCGGGCGGGTAGATTCGCCGCCAATATCAATAATATGAGCACCTTCATTTTTCATTTCTTTCGCATGTCGCACCGCAGCATCTACTTCGTTGTAACTCCCACCATCAGAAAATGAATCTGGCGTTACATTTAAAATCCCCATAATTAATGTCTTTTCATTTAAGTTCAATGTATATTCGCCGCAGCGCAAATCATAATCCCACTTCAAACTACACATCTCCTCTTCGCAATTCATTTCTGCTCCACAATTTCTCTCTCTGCACTCCATAAAGATCCATAAGTCTTTTTGTAACCACTGCCACTTTACCCGGGAAATCTTTCTCCTCTATACGATAAAGGGGGACAATCTCTTGAATAGAGTTCGTTACGAACACTTCATCCGCTGAAAGTAATTCATCTTTTGTAAAGAAACCTTCCTTTGCTTCTATATCTAGCTCTTCAGCAGCCTTTATAATAAACGCACGAGTGATTCCGTTTAAAATCCCTGTTTCTAATGAAGGAGTATATAAAATACCTCCTTTAACAAAAAAGAGATTCGAAACAATACCCTCTGCAACATAACCTGTTTCGGTAAGAAAAATACCTTCCTTATTCACAACATTTCCAATTTCGCGTTTCCCTAAAATATTATTTAAATAATGATGGGACTTCAAGCGAAATGCACCCTCAGGTGTATTTCTCACTTGCTTTAAAATAACTCCTTCTTTTTCCACTACATTCCCTGGAGCTGCTAAAGGTTTTATAAAAACAATAACAGACGGTTCTTCATATACTTCCGTTTGTAATCCTATTTCATCTATACCCGCCGATACATTTAAGCGCACATACGCATGCTTTAACTCATTCTTAACAAGTAGATTCTTTAAAATAAGCATCACTTCATCTTTTGTCATTGTCCATTTGATTTGCAATATATCGAGCGCATCCATTAAGCGTTCATAATGATCATCCAATAAAAAGGGATGACCATTATAAATACGAAATGTCTCAAAAACCCCAAGCCCATATAGGTAACCGTGGTCATAAGGAGAAATTTCCGCTTCACTTGCTTCTACATACGCGCCATTTACGTAAATTAACACGATGTCACACTTGGGCTATATTTGCGAATGAAATTCTGTAGCAACTCTTTCCCATGAGAAGTCATAATAGATTCCGGATGAAATTGTACCCCTTCAATCGGCAACGTTTTATGACGAAGCGCCATAATTTCACCTTCTTCAGTCCAAGATGTTATCTCTAAACAATTCGGTAACGTCTCTTTTTTAACGATAAGAGAGTGATAACGTGTCGCGGTAAATGGATTTGGGATATCAGAAAAAATCGTCTGCCCATCATGATGCATTAAAGATGTTTTTCCATGCATCAAACGCTCTGCCCTGACAACATCCCCTCCAAATACTTGTGCAATTGATTGATGTCCAAGACAGACCCCAAAAATCGGAAGCTTACCTGCAAAATATTTAATAACATCCATACTGATTCCCGCCTCATTAGGACTACATGGACCTGGCGAAATCATTAAAAAATCTGGTTTCATATTCTCAATATCCGAAATAGTCACTTCATCATTACGCTTAACAACAAGCTCTTGTCCAAGTTCTCCAAGAAATTGCACTAAATTAAATGTAAAAGAATCATAATTATCAATCATTAATATCATTTCTCTCACCTAACCGTTTCTTCGCTACTTTCTTTTGCACGCCATAAAGCGATTGCTTTTTTTAACGACTCTTTATATTCATCTTTTGGATTTGAATCAATTACAATACCCGCTCCAGCTTGCACATGCGCTTGTCCATCTTTAGCAAGTAGTGTTCGGATTACAATATTCAATTCCGTATCTCCAGAATAACCAATCCAACCAATTGAACCCGTATAAATTCCTCGGCGAACAGGTTCTAATTCCTCAATGATTTCCATCGTACGTATTTTCGGGGCACCGGTAATTGTCCCACCAGGAAATACAGCCTTCACCAAATCGAAAGCATCTTTATCTGCTTCCACCTCACCACGCACATTAGAAACAATATGCATAACGTGTGAGTATTTTTCAATTACCATAAATTCATCTACTTCAACAGTGCCATATTTACAAACCCGGCCCAAGTCATTTCGTTCTAAATCCACAAGCATTACATGCTCTGCTCTTTCCTTTTCATTTTCAATTAATTCTTTCGCTAATTCTTCATCCTCTTGCTCACTTGCTCCTCGAGAGCGCGTACCAGCAATCGGTCTTGTACTCACTTCTTTTCCTTGCTTTTTAATTAGCAATTCAGGCGAAGCACTAACAATTTGAAAATCTCCAAACTCCAAGTAACCCATATATGGAGATGGATTAATTTCACGAAGACTTGTATATATTTCTAGTGGATGTGTTTGTAATGTTCTTTCTTGTCTTGTCGACAAGTTTACTTGAAACACATCACCCGCTCCAATATATTCTTGAATACGTTCAACGGCCTTCATAAAGCCCTCTTCCGTAAAAGCGACTGCTTCATTTTTCTTTTCAGGACATTCAAACGGCATAGTCACTTCGGGGGCTTCTTTCATCCAAAGACCCTTCCATTCATTTAATCGTTCTTCTGCCTCTTCACACTCATCTACATAATGCGTAATAATCCATAATACTTTCTCCTGTTGATCATACACAAACACGTCATCAAATAACAAAAATAATATGTCAGGTATATTAATATCATCCTCCGCAAGAGAAGAAAGTTTTTCAATATAACGGATACAATCATAACTAAAGTATCCAATTGCCCCACCCTGAAAAGGTGGGTACTCCGGATTATAATCCGTTTTCCATTTCTCCATATACGCTTGCATTAAATCTAATGGATTCCCTCGCTCTATTGTTTCCTTACCACTTTCACTTATATGTAACGTCTCATTCTTACCCTGAATTACCGCTACTGGATCCAGCCCAACAATGTTATAACGACCACCACGTCCACTTTCTAACAAAATATGTTGCGGCTTATCCTGAGAAAGAAATTTATATTGCTTAAAGAAATCTAACTGATATGGAATAGAAAGCGCTAAAGATTTTCTTCGTTGCATATCAACACCCCGTCTTCTGTTATCCCACCCTCTTAAGCCAATCAACTCAAACTACATAAAATTATTTATATAGAGAATGATTATACTTGAGGGCTAGTGAAAATAAATTAATTATACTACTTCTTATTTTACATGAAGTTTTCTAGTCATTCACTCTTTTCCTTTTTCCAATCAAAAAGAAAAAGCATCCTTTTTTAAGGATGCTTTTTCAAATCACATTCAATTATGACTCAAATTGATAAAGCGGTGTACTTAAATAACGTTCACCGTTACTTGGGATAATAACAAGTACCTTTTTCCCTTTACCTAATTTCTTCGCAACTTCTGTCGCTGCGTAAACGACCGCTCCTGAAGAGATACCCACTAAAATACCTTCTTCTTTAGCCACTCTTCTTGCATATTCGAACGCTTGTTCTGTTTTCACTTGGATAATTTCATCATATACCTTTACATCCAATGTCTCCGGAACAAACCCCGCTCCAATTCCTTGGATCTTATGTGGCCCTGGCTTTCCACCAGATAATACTGGTGAATCCGCAGGTTCTACCGCGTAAATTTTGATATCTTTATAAGCTTCTTTCAGTACTTCACCGGCACCTGTAATTGTTCCACCTGTACCAATACCTGCGATAAACGCATCTAATTGATCCCCCATCTGTTCAACAATTTCTGGACCTGTTGTTATACGATGGATTTCTGGATTCGCTTGATTTTGGAACTGTTGTGGTATAAAGTACCCATGTTCTTCTGCTAATTCAGTTGCCTTTCGAATTGCTCCGCCCATTCCTTCAGGTCCTGGAGTCAATACTAATTCAGCACCGTAAGCGCGTAATAAATTACGACGCTCAATACTCATTGTTTCTGGCATTACTAAAATTGCCTTATATCCTTTAGCAGCTGCTACCATCGCTAAGCCAATACCTGTGTTACCACTTGTCGGCTCAATGATTGTATCGCCCTCTTTTAATAATCCTTTATTTTCAGCATCTTCAATCATAGCTAACGCGATACGATCTTTAACACTGCTCCCCGGATTCATAAATTCTAATTTTAAGTATACATCTGCGCTGTCTGATTCTACGATGCGGTTCAACTTAACGATCGGCGTTTTCCCGATTAATTCTGAAACTGATTGTGCCACTCGCATTCCTGTCACTCCTAACACCGAGTATTTTTATTGGTTTTATCTATATTTAGATTTTGTCAGAAAATTCCCTGTTTGTCAATCTATTCGGGTGGCTGATTCTCCGCCTAAACTTCTTTATTACAGGTTCTCAATTAGACTTGTAATATCTTCTTTAGCGAATTTATGTCGTTCATTACAGAAGTGACAGTGAACTTCCGTCTCTTCTTCTTCTGCACGAATTTGTTCTAGCTCCGCTTTCCCTAAACTAATTAGCACACTTTCAATACGCTCACGTGAACATGTACAATTAAATTGAACATCCATTGTTTCTAGCACTTTCACTTTATCTTCTCCAAGCACTTCATACAGTAATTCTTCTGGAGAAAGACCTTGTTCGATTAATTGTGATACTGGCGGGATTTGTTGAAGACGCTCTTCAATAAATGAAATTGTCTCTTCCTGCGCACCTGGCATAATTTGAAGAATGAATCCACCCGCCGCTAATACGCTATCATCTCCATTCACAAGAACACCAACACCTACAGAAGAAGGTGTCTGCTCAGAAACCGCGAAATAATATGTGAAATCTTCCCCTAGTTCTCCTGAAACAATGGGAGATTGACCAATAAACGGTTCACGCATACCGATATCTTTAATTACCGTTACAAATCCTTCTGTACCTACCGCTTGATATACACGTAATTTCCCTTGTTCCGTTCCTTCAAAATCAACATGCGGATTCGTTACATAACCACGTACATCCCCATTTGCATGAGCATCGACTAAGATAGGACCAATCGGGCCGTTACCCTCTACTTTAATCGTTAACTTCTGCTCGCCTTTTAACATAGCACCCATCATTGTACCCGCAGTTAAAGAACGACCAAGTGCCGCTGAAGCTGTTCTCCATGTATCATGACGCTTTTGCGCCTCACTTACTGTATTTGTTGTACGTACACTATAAGCACGAACCTCTCCATTAAACGCTAACGCTTTTACTAAATAATCTTTCATACTTATTTACTCACCCTTCTCATGTTGTAAATTTGCATTACGCTCATATAACATATACAAACCTTTTAACGTTAAAAACGGATCTACAATATCAATTACATTTGATTCTTCTGAAATTAATTTTGCCAATCCACCTGTTGCAATAACTTTCGGTTCTTGCTTAGCTTCTTCCTTCATACGCTTAACAATACCTTCCACTTGTCCAACGTATCCATAAAGAATACCTGATTGCATTGCACTTACTGTATTCTTCCCGATAACACTGCCCGGTTTTGTAATTTCAATACGAGGAAGCTTTGCTGCCCTGCTATATAAAGCCTCTGCCGAAATCATAATTCCTGGCGTAATAACGCCACCCATATAATGCTTCTCTTCGTTAATATAACAATATGTAGTAGCCGTACCAAAATCAACAATAATAAGCGGACTTCCATATAAGTGGATTCCTGCTACTGCATTTACAATTCGGTCCGCGCCTACTTCACGTGGATTTTCATATTTAATATTCAAGCCAGTTTTTATCCCAGGCCCCACTACAAGCGGTTTAATTTTAAAATACTTTTCACACATACGCTCTAAAGCGAACATAATTGGCGGTACGACTGAAGACACAATAATACCTTTCACATCTTCAAAAGAAAGACCTTCATGCTCAAGTAACTGCTTTACAAGCATCCCATACTCATCTTCTGTTTTATGACGATCTGTTTCCATGCGCCAATGCTGACGAAGTTCCCCCTCTTCAAACACACCTAGTACCGCATTTGTGTTCCCTACATCCAATACAAAAATCATATTCTCACCACTTATCTTATTTAATCTATATTTGCGCAGTATGTATAAAACTTATAAAAACATCATATCACACATACTTATATAATCAGTTTTTCTATACTCATCATTGTACAAAAAGATTACTCTCTATTTCAATTTTTAATAATAGTTTCATTCAATTTTTTTTGCCACTTAAATTCATTCCACAAAAAAAAGGAGTGACTATTGTCACTCCTTCGTTTCTTACTTATCTTCTGTATCTTCATCGTCTTTCTTCATATTGATGTTTACTTTCACATCATCTGAAGATGTTGGACGCTCAGGTAATCTGCCATAATCATATAAATGATTAATTTGCTCTGCATCTAATGTTTCTACTTCAAGTAACGTTTTCGCGATAATATCAAGCTTATCTCGTTTTTCAGTAAGAATTTGTTTCGCACGAGCATAACAGTCTTTAATAATTATTTGCATTTCCACATCAATTTCATGCGCGATTGCATCACTGTAGTTTTGTTCTGAATGGAAGTCTCTTCCTAAGAATACCTGACCACCTTGTGAGCTACCAAATTGCATCGGTCCAAGCTTATCACTCATTCCGAATTCTGTAACCATACGTCTTGCAATACCAGTCGCACGTTGGAAGTCGTTGTGAGCACCTGTACTTGCTTCACCAAATACAATCTCCTCAGCTACTCGACCACCAAGTAAACCAGTGATTTTATCAAGTAACTCTGGTTTTGTCATGAAGTAACGATCTTCCTTCGGAAGCATTACCGCATATCCACCAGCTTGACCACGAGGGACAATTGTTACTTTATGAACGATATCTGCTTCATCAAGGACAACACCAATTACAGTATGGCCAGCCTCATGGAATGCAACGATATTACGTTCTTTTTCAGAGATAACGCGACTTTTCTTAGCTGGACCTGCAATAACACGATCCGTCGCTTCATCGATGTCACTCATATCAATTTTCTTCTTATCTTGACGCGCAGCTACTAAAGCAGCTTCGTTTAATAAGTTTTCAAGATCGGCACCAGAGAATCCTGGTGTACGAGTTGCAATTGCTCTTAAGTTGACATTCTCATCAAGCGGTTTATTACGAGCGTGTACCTTAAGTACAGCTTCACGACCATTTACATCTGGACGATCTACTGTAATTTGACGGTCAAAACGACCTGGACGTAATAACGCTGGATCAAGAATATCAGGACGGTTTGTCGCAGCGATGATAATAATACCTTCGTTTGCACCGAATCCATCCATTTCAACAAGCAATTGGTTCAACGTTTGTTCACGCTCATCATGACCACCGCCAAGACCCGCGCCACGTTGACGTCCTACTGCATCAATTTCATCAATGAAAATGATACAAGGAGCATTTTTCTTTGCATTTTCAAATAAATCACGTACACGGGATGCACCGACACCGACGAACATCTCTACGAAGTCAGAACCACTAATAGAGAAGAACGGAACGCCTGCTTCACCTGCAACAGCACGTGCTAGTAAAGTTTTACCTGTACCTGGAGGTCCCACTAATAGAACACCCTTCGGAATACGGGCACCAACTTCAGCGAACTTACGAGGGTCTTTCAAGAATTCAACTACCTCAACAAGTTCTTGTTTCTCTTCATCCGCTCCAGCAACATCTCTGAAACGAATTTTTTTCTTTTCATCATTGTATAGCTTCGCCTTACTTTTCCCGAAGTTCATAACACGGCTACCGCCGCCCTGAGCTTGGTTTAATAAGAAGAAGAATAAAATGAAGATAATGACAAACGGAATGATAGAAGTAAAGAACGTTACCCAAGCACTTGTTTCTTCTGCTGGTTGATACTTAACTTCAGCCCCTTGCGCTTTATCATTAATTTTCTTTTGTAATTCCTCAGTATTTGGTGCATAAGTAACAAATTGTTCTCCTTGGCTAGAAGTCTTGAATTGTCCCTTTACCTCAAACACACCATTTTTCGGTTGAAGCTGCACATTACGCACTTCACCTTTTTCAAGTTGAGTAATGAATTTATCGTAGCTAACTGATGTCGTTTTTTGCGTCGAACCATTAAAATAGCTCACGATTCCAATTACTACTAGGAATATCAGTAAATAAAAGATGGTATTACGGAAGATACGATTCATTCCTAACCTCCTCTCACGGCATAAACACTATAGTAAATCGTAACATAAAAAAAATTTCCTATACAATTGTAACGCCTATATTTAATTAATTTGAGTAAACACTTGGTTTTAATACTCCTACATAAGGAAGATTACGGTACTGCTCTTTATAATCTAATCCATATCCTACAACAAATTCATGAGGAACAGTAAATCCAACATAATCTGCTTTCAGATCAACCTTACGGCCTGTTGGCTTATCTAATAAAGTAACAATTTTTACAGATTTCGCTTTACGATATTTAAACAGGTCCACTAAATAGCTTAGTGTAAGACCGCTATCAATAATATCTTCAACGATTAAAATATCGCGACCTTCTACCGAAGTATCAAGATCTTTTAAGATTTTTACTTCGCCTGTCGAAACTGTAGAGTGACCGTAGCTAGATACAGCCATAAAATCCATTTCAAGATATGTATCTGTTCTCTTTAATAAATCTGCCATAAATGGCATTGCACCCTTTAGTACACCAATCGCAAGAGGTACTGTATTTTTGTAATCCTCTGCAATAACTGCACCTAGTTCGTGTACCTTTTCTTGTATTTGTTCTTCAGAAATTAATACTTTTTCGATATCTTGATTCATCATTTCATTATCCTCCCGGAAGACTCCTTGCTTTTGTAGTGAATAATCATGTATTTACCCTTCTTTGCTAGCTCTTTCGAAGTAGCAAACGCAGATCGTTTCAACAAGGGTACCCAAATAATATTTCCACTTGCGTCACAAACGATCGGCCATTCTTCTCTTTTTTCTTTTGGTACTTTTGCTTCGATAAAAACAGCTTTTATCTTTTTTGTACCATCCATACCTTGCATTGACATGCGATCTCCATTTTCCCTAGACCGAATACGAAGTGGATACGATATATCATTATACTTAGCAACAAATACTGTTTCATTCATGTTACTCGGTATATCTTCGCTCACCTCTGTTACAAGTTTATCCCCATTCGGCAATATAATTGTCCCAGGTACTGATAAATCTTGCGAAAAAGGAGAAACAATTTCTTGTTTAAATCCAAAACCACATTCTTCGTATGTGCGAACAATTTTCAAACCACCTGGAAAATCTAGTGAACCTGAAGGTTGTGCCCGCTTAAAAAATTCAATCACCTTGTCAATATGTATAGAAGAAAGCGAAGATGGAATCTTATATTCATAAAGATAGTTTAATATTAGTTGAATCCCTCTTCTTTGTAAAGGCATAGACATGGATTCAAAGGCAGGAATTGATAAGCTAATTTGTTTATCGCTTTTTTTTGTAATTACTTTATTCATTTTCTCAAAAGCTAATTCCTGCAAATAAGCCTCATCCTCTTGCATCTGCACGCTAAATTTTTGAAATTTCTCATGCATTTGTGGATTTTCTTCTTTCAAATAAGGAAGGACATATTTACGTAATCGATTCCTTGTATATACTTCTTTTTTATTACTCGGATCTATACGCGGAATAACTTTTAATTTATTACAGTAATCAACAATTTCTTCCTTAGTTACCCCAAGTAACGGCCTAATTAAATATCCATTATGAAAAGATCGCTTCACTGCAATTCCTGCGTATCCTTTCGGAGTACTCCCTCGTACAAGGCGCATTAAAATCGTCTCTACTTGATCATCTCCATGGTGACCAAGAGCTACATATCTCGCATCATATTTCTTCATTATTCTTTCCAAAAATGCATATCTGCATTCTCTAGCTGCAACTTGTGCATTCATTCCATATTGCTGTTGATATTGCGACACATTAATCCTTAGCGTTTCACAAATAACTCCTAGCTCTTTGCAAAGACCCTGTACAAACTGTAAATCCTCATAAGATTCATTACCTCTAAACATATGGTCCACATGTGCTACTACAATTTCTAGCTGTTTTTCTGCCCTTTTTTCTAACAAATAATATAAAAGAGCCAAAGAGTCAGGACCACCAGAAACCCCTACAACAATTGTTGAATGTTTCTTTAATACATCATGCTGCTTTACAAAGTCATCTACTTTTTCAACAAATGCATCTTTCAACTTCGCAATCACCTTTCATTAAACAAGAACAACAACATTAGTTACCTTGTATATAATGGTACAACTTTTACAAACATTGTGCAAAAAAAAGATGTACAAAATCCATATTTTTATCTTACATCCCTCCTGTATATTTAACAAAGTAATCACATTACCTTTTTAATCAAAAAAACCTAGGCATCTACCTAGGTTTTTTGATTATTTTATTGCGCCTGCATTCCTACTATTGGAATCGTAGCCCACTTCGGCATATTTTTCTTTACTTTCGCCACCACAATAGTCATATCATCATTTATATAACCATCACCAGAGCGAATTACTTCTTCCATAATAATATCAGCGATTTCCTGTGGGTCCTCTGTTTGTAGTTCTTTAATTTTACGTTTTATCCATAATTCGTGATTCTCCACGTGTTGCGCTCCCTCAAAGATGCCGTCACTCATCATGATAAGAAGATCACCCGTTTTTAATTGCTCACCAACCACATCAACTTCAACATCTTCAATGATTCCCATCGGCAAATTACTTGCCTCAATTTTCAAAATATTATTTCCGCGTTTAACAAAGCTCGGCGTCGATCCAACCTTTAAAAACTTCGCACTCGCATCCCTTAAATCTACCATAGCCAAGTCAAGCGTTGTATACATCTCCTCTGTCGTCCTTAAAGAAAGAATCGAATTGATGGACTTAATCGCTATTTCTTCATCAATACCTGATTGAAGTATCTTTTGTAATAATTTTACCGTTTCCCTGCTCTCCATATGAGCCCTTTGTCCATTTCCCATACCATCACTAATCGCAAGTGCATATTTACCAACGCTCAAATCCATCATCGCGTAGGAATCACCTGAAATAAACCCACCACCTTTTGCAGCTGTGGCCAATCCTGTATCAAGAGAATACGTCTTCGCTGAACCAAATGATATTAAACTGTGCCCATTTGGATATGAGGATTTCTCTTCATGCTTAACGACGATATTCTCTTTTAAAATATCTGAAAGCATTGGAGCAACCAACTTCTCACATTCCCCATGTTCATTAGATGCAGCCGGAATCAACATTTCAATATCAATACTTCCTCTATCTAAACAATAAATATCAACATGCTCCACTTCGACACCAAAATCACGAAACGCTTGTAAAATTTGCTCCTCCTGCGCTTGATGGTTCTCTCTTTCTCGTTGTATCTCCTTAGCGAAATCCTCCATCACTTTTGATACACCTAGTAATTGCTCCGCTACAATTCTACGATTTTCCTTCATTTGTTTTCTTAACTTCTGCCCCTCATAGAAGTGATCTAATTCACCCGCTACCAAATCCGTTACTTTCTTCCCTCTCACACAATGCTTGTCCCATTCACGAACTAACTTCCGATTATGCTGCAGCGTTCCTTCTTCTGTTTCACTCATTATTTGTTTCATATAATCGTATGTTTTATCAAAATTAACTACCCAACATTGATCCTTCTTAAAGCATGTTTGACATGTTTTTGCAGTAATTGTACTTAAAAATAAATCAGCTTCTGTTTCTTTATCTTCCTCCTCCACATACCCGTATACAGAAAAGCTATTAGACAAAGCAGCAAATACATTAGCAAATTGATTGATTTTGTTTGCTGTAACATCGCGCACTCTTCTTAAATATTGTTGTTGATCCTGTGAATGTTCCTGTGTACCCGGCATAAATTTAGCAATACGATCCATAATAAGCTTCGGTGTTAATAAGAAAAAAACAATTGCTACACCAGATTCAATTAAAGTTGTTACAATACTTGTTTGCTTGTCTACATATAATGTAATTAAGCTTGTACCAATTAATAAACCTAAACTAACTCCTATACGCTTCCCTTCTTTTAACAATCCCCCAAGCAATCCTGAAAAGGCAAGGAGACTAAGTTGAGACAAGCTCGCCACATTTGCTAAACTTAATATTAACCCAGTGACAACTCCTACCGTGGACCCTGTAGCTGCCCCTGCAATAAAGGCAAATACTAATACTAAATATCTAGTGAAAATATGTTGAATAGAAGCATCATAAACAAACCAATCCGTTGTGCCCGTTAAAACAGATGCTAGTAATATAATTAAACAAACAATTTCTTCTGTTTCTAACGCTTGTTGCTTCCCTTTCCTTTCCACTAAAAGCGGAACACTTTGTAAAAATATCATCGTTAATACGAAGCTAAGCCCCGCTTCGATCGTACTGACGAGCAGATCATACATGGTGACGGTTTGCTGTGCAAAATATACAACAACTAAATGTGCGGTTAATGCGGAGATAAATACTTGGAATGGTACAAGTCCAACAGTTTTACGTGTAAACCGACTAAAGAAGATATTATAAATAAAGAAGGTAAAGATAGATGCAAAAGTAAAAAATAAATTATCTATTGAAACTGAAAGTGCTCCCCCCATTAGGGCTAAGAACGCGAGCGGCATTTTATCTCGCTTCATAACATAAACAGCAGCAAAAAACGGCAATGCAAACGGTAAAATGTTTGTTAATATATATGCTCGTCCCAAAAGAAAACCAATAACAGCAATAATGAATCCCCATCTAAAGAAAACTTTTTCAAACTTCATTCGCAACTTACTCGTCCACTTTATTGTTCCAAGCTGACTTTCATTCATCGCCAATGCACTTGTATTCATAGTATTCCTTCCTGCTTTAGGCATATTTTTAACACCACCTGCATAGTTTAATTACTGTTATTATAAAAGATGATTATTGGTTTTTTTGTCAAAACAACAGTTTTGACTTTTATAATCGTTCGACTTTTTATTCGAAATAAATCTACATATATACATAGTATTTAAATTATTTAAAGATAGTTGAAAGAATGTTCAGAAAATATAGGGTGATTTTGTAGAAGTATTGTACGTCTTAATTTATATTTAACAAAAAAAGACCATGCAAGTTTGCATGATCTTTTTAGATGACCCGTACGGGATTCGAACCCGTGTTACCGCCGTGAAAGGGCGGTGTCTTAACCACTTGACCAACGGGCCGTTAAATTAAATATAGCGGCGGAGGGGATCGAACCCCCGACCTCACGGGTATGAACCGTACGCTCTAGCCAGCTGAGCTACACCGCCATGTCGTCGTATTTAACGGACAATTAGTATATTACATCAGATATATTTTAAAGTCAATACATCTCAAAAACTTTTTTAAAAATATATTCTCTCACATAAAAAAGTACCCGAGTAATTACTCTGGGTACCTCTCTATATGTTAAGAATTAAACGGACTTATTATCCGCGACGTGCGCCACGACCACCACGTTTAGATTCTGTGTTACGCTTTAAAGAAGTTAAACGATCTTCACTATCTTTTAAAAAGCGTGCCATCTTTTGCTCAAATGTTTCTTTTGGAGCTCGTTCGTTACCGCCACCGCGGTTATCTCTGTTGGAAGAACGATTATTATTACGTTGTGGACGTCCAGAACGTTGTTGATCACCACCACGTTGGTATTCACCACGCGGACGATCTCCTTCTGTTTTTTCACGTTCTTTCGCTTTCTTAATAGATAGGCCAATTTTGCCATCTTTTTCAACATTGATAACTTTTACTTCTACTTGGTCGCCTACTTTTAAGTGATCGTTAATATCTTTCACATAATTATCAGCAACTTCACTAATATGAACAAGACCTGTTAAGCCTTCTGGCAGCTCCACAAAAGCCCCAAAATTTGTAATACCTGTTACTTTACCCTGTAACTTGCTGCCTACCTCGATTGACATAAAAAAAATGCTCCTCCTTAGTGGTTAAAAAGTCAAATTTTACTTTATTATATATAATCCTAAAATGTAGTGTCAATAAGACATACTCTACTTAGAAACAGGAAAAATTATCTCCCCTTTTCCGGAGAAGAAATAATCCCTTCTAGCAATCTTTAAAACGTACTCTTCATCATTCAACTTTTGAACTTCATCTTTTAGATTCTTTTCTTTTTTCGTTAATGAATCCAGTTCTTTTTTCATGTCCTTAACTTTTGCTTCTTTTGCTTTAATGGAACTGTTTTGTTGATAAAACGTCACACTAATACTAGCAATAATTGTAAAAGCAAAGACAAGAAAAACCGCTAAACGGCGATAAAGTCGCTTCCTGTTCTCATCCGTTTGTATTATATGTTCTTTAACAGGATTTGGACTCTGTTTTTCGATTGTTCTTTGTCTCAGTTCCCTCATTTCCGAGGTCCCCCTAACTTCTTTTTTATACGCACCCATAATTGGAAGATATGTCCCTTCAATTTTGCTACATATTGCAGGAACCCTACATGCTTCATTATAAAAAGTTTAACACGATTAGGGAGAAGTTTCCATATGAGCGAAGCAATAAACCGAACAGGCGAGAAAAAAACTTTCCATATGAAAAGTAATATCCAAATCACCATTTTCCATAACACATGTCCAATTGAAAGCAGTATACGAAATAAGAATAATATAAATGCAATAAATAGCTGTGCTATAATAATAACAGGTTTTATCATGAGTAGCTGTATAATTCGAACAAAAAATTGTGTTGTTTGTACAAAAATATAGATGAGAAAATTTAACATCTTCATGTATAGTACTTTCAATAAGCTTTGATATGCTGCAAAACCACATAGTAACGCCAAAAATACATATATACGTAGTTCGGCTTCATTTACACGCAGTAATACATAAAAAACGAATAATGCTTGGACAATCCAAAATAGTATATCATGTATAAATACAAGCCAACGTTTACGCTCTTGGCGTTTTAAAAACCGTTGGTATGTATCTAAAGAAGCACCAATCCAAGCACCCATTCCAATCATCGAAAGCATTGTATACAACTGAATTGTTAGGCTCATTTAAACAGCTTACTAAAGAAGCCTTTAGTTTTCTCCCCTTGGTTCTCATCAATATACAACATTTCATGAACTTTCCCTTTAATTGATACAACACCCTTTTCTACATCTAAATTCTTCATTTGCAAATTTTGACCACGAATTGTTAAAAAACCCATTACAGTCTCGAGTAAAAACTCTTCGCTATCAAAACTCTCTACTTGCTTTACACCAGTAATATCGATTACACGCCTGCCACGCATGATAATATCATGCTCTACAGAAACATTTTGTTGATTAGAAGACATAGGTGAGTAACCATTATTCACGAAAATCCCCCCATAGCTTTATACTAGCTAATAGTAATGTATGAAGGGCTAACCTATTTTAGAACAAGCCTTCTTCCGCTTTCACTTTTTCCTCACGAACAAGACTATACATGTTTGCTGCATCTTCTTTTTTAGTTGTTTCTTTCAATTCATTTACTTTCACAGTTACTATTTTTTGCCCGAAACGAATTGTTAATTCATCCTCTACCTTCACATCTGAACTCGCTTTTGCCACTTGGCCATTAATCGAAATTCTTCCTTGGTCAGACACTTCTTTTGCTAATGTTCTTCTTTTAATTAAACGTGATACTTTCAAAAATTTATCTAGACGCATATCAAATCCCCCTATTAACGCTCTGTTTGTTTTGCCTCTTCCCATAAAACATCTAACTGTTCTAATGATAAATCTTGCATTTCCTTATTCATTTCAGCTACTTTTGCTTCCATGTATAAAAAGCGAGCCATAAATTTCTCATTAGTTGAACGTAACGCTTCTTCTGGATCTAATTTATAATGACGAGCTATATTAACAAATGCAAATAGTAAATCACCAAATTCACCTAGCATCTTTTTCTCATCCATGTTTACAACTTCTTGTTGGAATTCTTGCCATTCTTCTAAGGCCTTCTCTATCATCGGCTGCACATCAACCCAATCAAATCCAACCTTTCCAGCTTTCTTCTGAATTTCATAAGCACGCATTAGTTGTGGCAAGCTTTTTGGAATACCCGCTAAAACAGATTCTTTCACGAATCCCTTTTCTTGTTTTTTAATTTCTTCCCAATTTGCAATCACTTCATCAGCATTATTTACATCCGTATCCCCAAACACATGCGGATGACGACGAACCATTTTCTCAGCTAAAGTCCGAATAATGTCATCTATAGAGAACCAACCTTCATCCTCTCCAATTTGGGCATGAAGCATAACTTGTAATAATATATCACCTAGTTCTTCTACTAAATGATCATCATCCTCTTCATCAATTGCTTCTAGCACTTCATACGCTTCTTCAATTAAGTATTTCTTTAAAGATTGATGAGTTTGCTTTTTATCCCATGGGCAACCATTCGGTCCACGAAGATCAGCAATAATTGCTCTAAGCACATCAAACTGCTGATATAAGGACGCACGTTCCTTAACCGGCGGTACATACACACTCGTTAAATTATTTAATTCTGTTTCGTGATCTAACATGTATAACGATACCTTTTTCACTTGCTCGAATGAAGTCCCTGCAGCTGTTACGATATACACTTCGTAATCATCTGGCAAAATCTCCATTAACGTTAGCTTCACATCTGAAGCAACGAATGCATCATACACTTGGCAAAAGATTAAATGTTGACGTAATTCTAATTGCCCTCTTTCAAATGATGTAGCATCAATTAATTGGAACCCTTCGATCGGATCAATTTTTAGACTTGCAAACATCGGATCAAGGAAACTTTGTCCACCTTCAATTCGCACTTCAATATTTGCTGCTTCTCCTTTTTCCAAAAGTAGCTGAACTGTTCTTTCTGCTACAAGCGGATGACCTGGAACAGCATAAATAATTTCTGCGCCTTTAGCTTGTTCTAGCAATGTATTCGCGATTGTTTCATATACGATTTCAAATGTATCATGTGCCTCATATACATTATCAAAGGCCGTATACTTTATAGCTTCTTTCTCCAATTCTTCTATAACTGGGTGTTCCTTCGTTCTAACAAACATATGGTCTGCTTCTTTTATCTTTCGATATACACCCATCGTTAACTGATCTAACTCACCAGCACCTAATCCTAAAACAGTAATGATTCCACTCACAACCAGTCACCTCTATCCACTCTTCTTCAATGAACCTTCTTTTTTCTCTTGTTTCATAACGGTTCCTAATTCTTCTTTTGTAAATACACGTAATTTTAAAATTAAAAACATATATGCTAATCCGCCGATAGCTACACCTAGCAGCGCTTCAAGCGTCGCAATTCCTCTATGTCCTGTATCAATTACTAATCCAGACATTCGCAACACACGCATAAAGATTATTAATACAAACCCCATACAGATACCACTAATAACTACACCTAACATATTCCGCTTATCAATAAGCGGATCTGATACAGCTCGCATAAGCAACACACTATTTAGCAAGGCAATTACAATAAGCGCAACTAAAGTTGCAATTGCAGCTCCCTTCACACCAAAATAAGGCATTAATATATAGTTTAAAGCTAGCTTCAAACAACCTCCAAATACAACGAATATTGCTGGTTTTAATGTTTGTCCCAACCCTTGCAAAATAGAAGCAGTTGTAATTGACAATGAGCTAAATAAAATAGATAAAGATAAAATCGATAACACATCTGATCCATCACTATTTTCAAACAACATAATATTTGTAGGTTGAATAATACAAGTTAATCCAATAGCAGCTGCAAATCCAATAACGAATGTTATTTTCATTGCTAACTTTACCTTTTCTTGAATAAAAGAAAGATCTCCTCTTTCTTTCGCCGCTGTAATAATAGGAATAAGTGACAATGAGAAAGAAGTTGTCACAACAGTACCTAATTGCATAAGCGGGATACTTCTATCATAAACACCTTTTAGTACCTTTGCATTTTCAACTTGCTCTCCCGCACGAATAAGCAAAGTATACAAGGAAATAGAATCCGCCATTTGTATAAAAATAAGGACTAAATTACTAACACAAATCGCTAATCCCTGCCAAAAAAGGATTCGAACAATCCCTTTTTTATTTCTAATTCCCTTCCATCCTTTGAAGAAAATAGCATGGAAATCATGACGCATATAAAGTAAAAGTACGATAATCCCAATAAGCCCGCCTGCAATTGAACCTAGCATGGCACCCGCACCAACTGTATATAAATCAAATCCATGAGCAATAAGGAATAGTGATAAAAATACAATAATAGAAACACGAATCGTTTGTTCAATTACTTGCGAAACAGCCGTCGGCATCATATTATTGAAACCTTGAAAATATCCTCTCGCTACAGATAAAAATGGCATTAGTAGGAATGAAAACGAAATAACACGTAATAATTTATCTAAATGTATATCGCCCATAGCCGATGCAATTGTTTTGGCCCCAAAGAATAATGTGAAAAATCCTATAAAGCCAATTCCTAATAAAAACCAAAAAGATACACAAATAATTTCTTCTGCTTCTTTTTGTTTTCCTCGTTCTAATCTTTCTGCGACCATTTTTGAAATAATAATGGGAAACCCATAAGTAGCTAAAATCAAACAAAATCCATAAAACGGATAAATTTGTTGGTAAATATAAAAACCAACATCACCCGCTATATTTTGATATGGAATACGGTAAAAAGCGCTTAATACCTTCGTAACAAAACTTGCGATTGTTAATATAATAGCCCCACGCCAAAAGGCTTGGTACTTCTTCGCTTCCATACAAGAAAACTCCTTTTTCTATTCTCACCCCTCGTATTATATCACAAAGAAAAACTGGCTCTCCTTCATATTCCTTACATTCACTGACTTCTTTCAACAGCAAAAATATTCAATGAAAAAAGGTAGCAAAGCGCTACCTTCGTTCAATATACTTATATCTCCAAATAGTTAATTTCTCAAATAGAAATATCATAATTAGGAAAGATTGCTACTTATAGAAATTACACTTCGCTACTGCTCCATTTGTTTCGCTAAAAAGCTTGCAGCTGTATTTACTGATTTATGCTCTACTTCACTTATAATAGCCTCTTTAGAGAAGATAACGACAGCTCCGATTGGATCTCCATTTGCAATAATCGAGCCAATTGTATAAGAGCTCACTTTTTCTGTTACTCCATCAATAATTGAAATTTCGCTTTCATCTGTCATAATTACAGACTTACGCTCTTCCATTGTCTTCTCAATTAAATCGCCAACACTTTTATTTAAGTATTCTTTTTTAGATGCGCCTGCTACTGCGATAATAGAATCACGATCGCATACAAGCACATTATGTCCTAAGCTATCGTATAAAGCTTCCGTATATTCCTTTGCAAAATTACCTAGTTCACTAATTGGAGAATATTTTTTCAAAATCACTTCTCCATCGCGATCAACAAATATTTCTAGTGGATCTCCCTCACGAATACGTAAAGTTCTACGAATTTCCTTCGGAATTACTACCCTGCCTAAATCATCAATTCGACGTACGATTCCAGTTGCTTTCATTCTAATGCTGCCTCACTTTCTACTGATGATCAAAGTGGTGAATTTACCTGTTCATGTAAAAATCACCAACTATTAAACATAGTATTTTACACATTAGTTCTTCTATGCACGTCGAATTGTATTTTTTATCTTATATTAGGCATTTATTACTTCTTTTTTTACATCTGGCAAGCCTTTTAATAAATTTTCAGCAATTGTTAACCATTTCGACGTCTCTAATCCATTCGTTTTCATCACAATTTTCAATTGTGACCCCTCCATACCAAGACCGATCATACGGCCAAAACTACTTCCTAGCATGAATAATTTTCCACCATCTATATTTTGGCTCGCTTGTTCAGAAAACAGGAATGTTACTTCAAATTTATTTTGCTTAATTAACTCAATTTGTTCTTTCATTGCCAACACTTTAATGTTTGCAATTTGTAATAAATAACCAACTTCTTGTGGATAATCACCAAATCTGTCGATCATCTCTTCCTGCAACTCTTCAATATCTTCAATTGCAGAAATACCTCTAAATTGTTTATACATCATAATTTTTTGTTTACTATCTGAAATGTACGCATCCGGTAAATATGCATCTACTTCTAAATCAATTTCAACATTAACGGTATTTTCAACTCCGTCTGTTCCTCTACGTTGCTCAATTGCATCTTTTAACATTTGAGAATATAGATCAAATCCAACAGAATCAATAAATCCATGTTGTTCTGCCCCTAACAAATTACCCGCACCACGAATTGATAAGTCTCTCATCGCAATTTTGAAACCAGATCCAAGCTCTGTAAACTCTTTAATTGCTTGCAGACGCCTCTCTGCAACTTCCGATAACACTTTATCACGTTTGTATGCAAAGTATGCATACGCGACGCGATTAGAACGTCCAACACGACCACGAAGCTGATACAACTGTGATAATCCCATACGATCTGCATCAAATACAATTAATGTATTTACATTCGGAATATCTACACCCGTCTCAATAATTGTTGTACTTACAAGAACATCATGCTGCCCTTCTAAAAACGATAGCATAACAGACTCTAATTCACCTTCATTCATTTTCCCATGTGCGTATGTTACACGAGCATCTGGAACCAACATCGAAATTTCATCTGCTTTTCTTTCAATATCCTCCACACGGTTATATAGGAAGTAAATTTGACCGCCTCTTGCCAACTCTCGCTCTATCGCTTCTCGCATTAACGCCGGATTATACTCTACTACATATGTTTGTACTGGGAAACGATTCTCTGGTGGTGTCTCAATAACAGATAAATCGCGCACACCAAGCATAGACATATGAAGTGTACGTGGAATCGGAGTTGCCGTTAATGTTAACACGTCAACATTTGCTTTTAATTGTTTAATTTTTTCTTTATGTGTAACGCCGAATCTCTGTTCTTCATCAATAATAAGAAGTCCTAAATCTTTATAAGTAACATCTTTAGATAAAATACGATGCGTTCCGATTACAATATCCACCGTTCCATCTTTTAAACCTTTAATCGTTTCATTTTGTTGTTTTCGTGTGCGGAATCTACTTAGTAACCCTATATTAATCGGGTAATCTTGAAAACGCTCTCGAATTGTTTCATAGTGTTGTTGTGCAAGGATTGTTGTTGGTACTAAAATCGCAACTTGTTTTTCATCCATAATTGCTTTAAATGCCGCACGAATAGCTACTTCAGTCTTTCCATATCCTACGTCACCACAAAGAAGCCTATCCATCGGACGTCCGCGTTCCATATCTTTCTTAATCTCTTCAATAGAACGTAATTGATCCTCTGTCTCTTGATATGGGAATAAAGATTCAAACTCTTGTTGCTCTGCCGTATCTGGTGTATATGCATAACCTTTTGAGGCTTCACGCTCGGCATATAATTTAATTAGGTCATCTGCAATGTCTTGTACAGATTTTTCAACTTTCGTTTTGACCTTCTTCCAATCATTTCCGCCTAATTTATAAACTTTTGGTTCCTTACCTTCAGACCCTACGTATTTTTGCACTTGATCAATTTGTTCAATTGGAACGTATAACTTATCATTACCTTGATATTTAATATTTAAATAATCTTTATGAACACCATTAATCTCTAATGTCTCAATACCTAAAAATTTACCTATACCATGATTTACATGAACTACATGGTCTCCAACTTTTAATTCCGAATAACTTTTAATACGTTCAGCGTTAGATAACTTTTGCTTACGTTGTGATTTTTTAACCTTCTTATGAAAAAGCTCCTTTTCAGTAATGACAACAAACTTTTGCATCGGCATTTCAAAGCCTGCATGTAAATCACCTACAGCAATTTGTAACCTTCCAGGCAATAAGATATCTGTCGCCTCTACAATGTCTGCATCAATATCATAATCACTTAAAATATGTTGTAGTTTTTTTACACGTTCATCATCTGTTCCAAGCACAACGGTCGTAAAATTACCTTCATTCCATCTATCAATTTCAGTTTTTAACAAATGCATCTGTCCGTGGAAATCTTGCATCGTTTTACATGTCACATTCACAATATTTTGAGGATGTGTGTGTGCTATATGGCGTAAGAATAACGTTAAATATACAAAACTTCTTTTTTTATTATGAAGAAACTCCTCAAACGAGTGGGAGAAAGATAAATCCTGAATAATTGTTCCTTCGCCAAGAAGTGAGATATACCATTCCGCTTCTTCTGTTTCAAGATGTGATGCTGTTTCTTGAATACGGGAAATCTCATCTAAAATCACAACACCATTTTCTGGTAAATAATCTATCAGACTAGCAGGTTCTTTATAGAAAATAGATAAATATTTAAACATTTGTTCTATACTTTGCCCGTTTTTCAACATTTCAAGTTCATGACTAACCGTCTCAAGCACAGTAGTCTTTAATTTATCATCGGAAAGCTTTTGCATCGTCTTAGTCAAACCTTCTTCAAGATGCTTAATTCCCGATTTCAATTCTTCCTGTGAAAATAAAAACTCTGTTGCCGGACCAAAACGAACACTTTCCCTTTTATCTTGAGAGCGCTGTTCTTCCACATCAAATAATCGAATAGAATCAACCTGTGTATCAAAGAATTCAATACGAAATGGTAATTCTTCAGTTAATGGGTAAATATCTAATATTCCCCCGCGTAGACTAAAATCTCCTGGAGCTTCTACCATCGACTTACGCTCATAACCAATATGATGTAAGGTATGCAAGAGTGCATCTAAATCAATCTCTTGCCCTAGATTGATTTCAATTTGCCTTTGCTTCCATAATTCTTTTATTGGTAAAAACCTACGCAGCCCTGCAACTGGCGCTACAATAATCCCATTCTCTCCTGCAGCTAAGCGATTTAACACTTCAATACGCTGTGCCTTCAATTCTGGACTTGCAACACCAACCTCCGATGCTATCAATTCATTTACCGGATATAGCCAAACATCTTTTTCACCAAGTAACGCCACTAAATCTTCATGTACTTTTTGTGCTTGGTATAAATTGTGCGTCACGATAAGTTGTGATTGCTTTGTCTTTTTATATAAAGCTGCCATTAATAATGAACGAGAGGATGTTGCCATACCCGATACAAGTTGTTCTTTCAACCCATCTTCTAGCCCATTAATAACCGATTGTATTTCTTCATTTTTATAAAATTGCTCTAATAAACCTATCATTTTCAAAACTCCTCTCAACATAAAGAGCAAGTTACTATATTTTATGCAAATATTTTGGAAAAAGAAAACAGAAAAATGCTTTGGACACGCCAAAGCGACAACATTTTATTGCAGAAATTTTTCATATTCATAATACTCAGGATAAGATGCGAGCGTTTCTTGACACGATTCACAAATCGTTTTTATATATATATTTCCATTCTCATGAAAATGAATCATATCCACTACTTCTTGCTCTGTTAGTTGAAACAAAACGTCGCTATATACTTTTTCTGCGATAATGGAGCCCACATTACTTCCACAATGTCTACAGTAATAATAACCTTCCATACTAGCCTCCTAAATATCCAATTGCTACTAGTATGGGATAAAACAAAATAAAATATTCCTGATTGTGCGCTTAACTATTAAAAGTATTCATGATTTGGAGAAAAGGTTTATTTAACCATTCCTCACATGCATCTGCTGCATTTTCAATGGATTGATTAACGCCAGATATTTCTTCAGATGTAAAACGTCCTAATACGTAATCCACTACTTTCATCCCATTTTTCGGACGATCGATTCCCATGCGGATACGTTGAAATTCTTGTGTTCCTAAATGTGAAATTGTTGATTTCACACCATTATGTCCACCCGCACTACCTTTCATGCGAAGGCGTAATTTACCTACAGGAATATCTAAATCATCGTACATAACAATGAAGTCCTCGACATCAATTTTATAATAATCCATGAGCGGACGGATACTTTCCCCAGATAAATTCATATATGTAAGTGGCTTTAGTAAGATTACTTTTTCCCCATTAACAAAGCCTGCGCCAAATACCCCTTTAAACTTTTGTTCATTCAAAGAAATACTCCAACGTTTTGCAAGTTCATCGATTGCCATAAATCCAATATTATGCCTTGTTAATTCATATTCTCTACCTGGGTTCCCAAGTCCTACTATTAATTTCATTCTTGTACCACTACTTTCTTTTTTCGATACGAAAAGACGTAACCAAGCTTGGTTACGTCTCATTCTATCCAATTAATTGAATAATACACTTACAGATTCTTCTTCGTATACACGAATGATTGCTTCTCCGATTAATGGAGCAACTGAAAGTTCATGTACTTTATCAATTTTCTTCTCTTCTGGTAATACGATAGAGTTCGTTACAACTAACTCTTTAATATTCGAATTTTGAATACGCTCAATTGCTGGACCAGATAATACTGGGTGTGTACAGCAAGCATATACTTCAGAAGCACCGTTCTCAACAAGAGCGTTTGCCGCTAATGTAATTGTACCAGCTGTATCAATGATGTCATCAATTAAAATTGCTGTTTTGCCTTCGATGTTACCGATAATGTTCATTACCTCAGATACATTCGGACGAGGGCGACGCTTATCAATAATAGCGATTGGCGCTTTTAGGCGATCCGCCATTTTTCTAGCACGCGTTACACCACCGTGATCAGGAGATACGATTACGATATCTTTAAGGCCTTTTGCTTCAAAGTAGTCTGAAAGAATCGGTACACCCATTAAGTGGTCGATCGGGATATCAAAGAATCCTTGAATTTGCGGAGCATGTAAATCTAGAGTGATTACACGAGTTGCACCTGCTGTTTCAAGCAAGTTTGCTACAAGTTTCGATGTAATTGGTTCACGAGAACGCGCTTTACGGTCTTGACGCGCATAACCATAGTAAGGAATAACAATATTAATTGTTTTTGCAGATGCACGTTTTAATGCATCAATCATAATAAGTAATTCCATGATATGTTCGTTTACTGGGAAGCTTGTAGATTGAATAATGAATACATCGCAACCACGGATACTTTCTTCAATGTTAATTTGAACTTCTCCATCACTAAAACGATCAACAGAACATTTTCCTAGTCCTACTCCAATATGCTTTGCGATTTGCTCAGCAAGTTCCTTATTAGAGTTTAAAGAGAATACTTTCAAATTAGAATTTAGATATTGAGTCGACATCTAGATTAACCCTCCACATTATGATTTTTTCTTATTCAGCAATTGATCAACATAGTCTTCTTTGTTAACTTGACGTGCACGTGCTACTGATAATGCTTTTGATGGAACATTCTCTGTTATTGTAGAGCCTGCTGCCACATAAGCACCATCTTCAACTGTTACAGGAGCAACAAGGTTTGAATTACATCCAATAAATACCCCGTTACCAATTACAGTTTTAAATTTATTCTTGCCGTCGTAGTTCACCGTAATTGAACCACAACCAAGATTCACGTCTTCTCCAACTTGTGCATCCCCGATATAACTTAAGTGTGAAGCTTTACTTCTATTACCAAAAACAGTTTTTTTGATTTCTACGAAGTTTCCAACGCGCACTTCATCTCCAATAACTGAATCTGGGCGAATATGTGCAAATGGACCAACTGATACTTCTGTACCAAGTTTGCTGTCATGTACAGTAGATTGACGAATTACCGTACGATCTCCAATTTCACTATCGCGAATTACTGTATGCGGTCCAATTTCACAATCAGAACCAATTACAGTGTTCCCCTCAATAACCGTTCCTGGGTGAAGAACTGTATCACTACCAATAATTGCATCCGCAGAAATGTATGTGTTACTTGGATCAATAATTGTAACACCATTTACCATGTTCTTTCTGTTGATACGATTTTTCATAATAATTTCCGCTTGCGATAGAGCGACTCTGTCGTTAACACCTAACGTTTCATCGAAGTGCTCTGTTTGATAAGCTGATACAATATGACCTTCATTTTTTAAAATTTCAATAACGTCCGGAAGGTAATATTCGCCCTGTACATTATCATTTGAAACTTTAGAAAGTGAAGCAAATAAAGCTTTATTATCAAAACAATACGTACCTGTATTGATTTCTTTAATAGCTAATTCTTTTTCATTCGCATCCTTATGCTCAACAATCTTTTCAACATGACCATTCTCATTACGAACGATACGGCCATATCCAGCAGGCTCTTCTATGTACGCTGTTAGTACCGTCGCCATTGCTCCCGCTTCTTCGTGTTGCTGAAGTAATGCTTCCATCGTTTCAGCAGTTATTAGAGGTGTATCACCACAAATAACTAAAGTTGTTCCCTCTTCATTTGCAAGTACACTTGCAGCTTGATCGACAGCATGAGCTGTACCAAGTTGTTCTGCTTGTAATGCAAACTCACTTACGTTTCCTAGCTGTTCTTGTACCTTTTCAGCACCATGTCCAACGACTGTTACAAGTTTCTGCAATCCTAATTGAGATACTTCATTGACTACATGTTGTACCATTGGTTTTCCACATACAGGATGCAGCACTTTGTATAGCTTGGACTTCATACGTGTGCCTTTACCTGCAGCTAGAATCACTGCAAATCTGTTTGACATATAGACCCTCCATCGCAACCTATTTATCCATTAACGATATTATCCTAAATCATCATATATTTCAAGAAACACATTATAACTATTAAATTTTACCATAATTCTTATAAGATGTTTTACTCTTTAGTATCTTTTTTAAGGAATAAGCTATACTATTTTAAATAAAGATGAAAAAATTAGAAGTTTTTCATCTTTATTTTTTCAAAATATGAATTTTTATAATTAGAAACGTGTATTATTCAAAAAAAAAAACAAACTCCTGTAAATGCTTACAGGAGTTTGCTACAAAATTATAAGACTTTCTTTCAAAAGCCCTTTTCATTCGAATTTTACGAAGCGCCTGCTTCTTCAAACTCAACCTCTTCTAACTCGCCTAAACGATGATACTCTGTTAAAACCGCATCTTGAATTTTAGAGCGTGTATTAGAATTAATTGGATGTGCAATGTCACGGAATTCTCCATCTGGAGTACGTTTACTTGGCATTGCTACAAATAATCCATTATTACCATCAATTACACGAATATCATGAACAACAAATTCATGGTCTAGAGTAATAGAGGCAATTGCTCTCATGCGGCCTTCTGTGTTTACGCGGCGTAATCTTACGTCAGTCACTTCCATCTTGTGTTCACCACCCTTTTCTAAATAAGCGATATATTTGTATAAATTCCACAAATTTTCTATTTTCCCTTTAATTTTTTAAAAATTTTTAAGATAAAAATTTTTATTGTAGTTGAATATAAGGATTAGTAGAGGTTATCGCTTACAAAGAGTTACTTAACTAGGGCAATTACTTCGATTTCAACAGAAACATCTTTCGGTAATTTTGCTACTTGTACACAAGAACGCGCTGGTTTATGAGTAGAGAAATAAGAACCGTATACTTCATTAACAGCATTAAAATCATCCATATCCTTCAAGAATACTGTTGTTTTTACCACTGTATCAAATGAAGCACCTGCTTCTGCTAATACCGCTTGTAAATTTTCAAATACTTGCTCTGTTTGTACTGTTACATCTCCTGTTACAAGTTCTCCACTTGCCGTTAACGGAATTTGTCCTGAACTATAGAACATATTATTTACAATAATCCCTTGTGAATATGGTCCGATTGCCTGTGGTGCTTTGCTTGTTTGAACAACTTTCATACTTTTCACCCTTTTATTATTTATTTTTACTCTTTAAAAATAGTGTACCAAAGGCAGTTTGTCCATCTATTTTGTAATTTATAAATAGGAATAAAAAAAGGTAAAGCTATCTGCTTTACCTTTTTACTCAGCCTCTACAAGCCCTTTATCAAATGGTGCAAGTGCATAATTCCCCTTTTCCACTTGAATCGCTTTTTCTTTCACATCAACTTCTGACAAACGAATTAATGATACAAAGTTATTAATAAGTCTTTCTTCAATATCCGTAGACTCTACTAATACGCCAATCCCAACAACATTAGCTTTAAACTCTTCTAGCATGCTCATCATACCTTGAATGGTTCCGCCAGCTTTCATAAAGTCATCAATAATTAAAACATTGGACCCTTCTGGAAGGCTACGCTTTGCTAAAGTCATCGTTTGGATTCGCTTAGAGGAACCTGATACATAGTTAATACTAACAGTGGGTCCTTCTGTTACCTTATTATCTTTTCTCGCAATTACTACCGGTACATCTAAGTAGTTCGCTACTGCATAAGCAAGCGGAATTCCTTTTGTCGCTACCGTCATAACCGCATCAATTGGTTGCCTAGCAAAAACAGAAGCAAATAAACGACCTGCGCCATTAATCTGGCGAGGATTACTTAAAAGATCCGTCATATATAAGTAACCGCCAGGCAAAATACGGTCTGGGTTTTCAAATAAGCTACAAAGCTCGTTAATAATCAGATTTGCCTCTTCTTCACTTATATAGGGAATATATTTCACTCCTCCTGCTGCTCCTGGTACCGTTTGCAATGTGCCGACACCTTGTTGTTCAAACGTTTGCTTAATTATAACCAAATCTTCACTAATGGAAGATTTGGCCGATTGATACCTTTCAGCAAAAAAAGTGAGAGAAACTAGCTGACGAGGATTTTGTAACAAGTAATACGTCAGATCGACCAATCTTGTACTTCGTCTAATTTTCATACTCTCACCTCAAATCACGAATATTCTAAACAAATCATAACGTATTATACGTCTTTATTCAAGCGTTTCTCGCTCTCCTAATAAACGCACTGCATATACTTGCTCGCAAAATCCTTTTAACCCGTTATATATGCGGTGCATTCGCGAATCATGGTGTACAAGACCAAATACAGTTGGGCCACTTCCACTCATTAATACGGCATCTGCCCCAAAGCGTTTCATCTGTGATTTAATACGTGCAACCTCGGGATGCATCGCAAACGTCACATCTTCTAAAACGTTACCAACAGTATCACAAATTCCTTTATAATCGCCATGGTTAATGACTTCAACCATTTTATCTACATTTGGATGAGTAACACGATTTAATTTTAAATTTCCGTACACGTCAGCAGTAGATACACCAATGTGGGGCTTTGCTAAAACAACCCAACAAGAAGGCGGAGTCTTTATATGTTCAATTTCTTCTCCTCTTCCAGTGGCAATAGCAGTTCCACCATATACACAGAACGATACATCTGACCCAATTTCTGCGCCAAGCTTTGCTAATTCATCGATTGTTAGCCCTAAATTCCATAACTTATTAAGGCCACGTAATGTCGCTGCTGCATCACTACTTCCACCTGCTAATCCAGCGGCTACTGGAATCGTTTTTTCAATAGTAATAGACACACCTTTTTTTACATTAAACTTCACTTTTAATAATTTCGCTGCTTGATAAGCTAAATTGCGTTGGTCGTCTGGGACATACCGATTATGGGACAAAATTTCAATACGGTCTTCTGCTAATTCCGTTAGCTCTAAACGATCTGCCAAGTCGATTGTTGTCATAATCATTTTCACTTCATGATATCCATCTTGTCTTTTTCCCAGTACATCTAACGACAGATTAATCTTTGCTGGTGCTTTCACTAGTAGCTTCAATCTATTCACCCACTCTATGTACTCAATCTTTTATCGTTTATTTTACCATAAATTTATAGTAAGACGATGACACTTCCCTAATTATATCGAAAAGCATTCAGAATGAAACTACTTATGTCAAATGATGGCACCTTTTAGCGTGCAAAAAGCCGAGGAATCTCTCCTCGGCTACCGTAGCATAGAAAGTATCTTACAACTACTGGTTTCGTTTCATTAATTGCTGTTCTGCAATTTCTATAGCACGTTTCACCATATTACCAGCATCTTTCGCACGAATTCCGCCCCATCCTTCTTTCTGAACAACATCATAAAAGCCAAGCTCTTTTGCAAGCTCTTCTTTAAATTGATTTGACATGACTCCTCTTCGTCTACTCAATGCAGAGTCCCTCCTTATTTTGCTACGGTATAATTAGTATGCAAAATAATATAGCTTTTCATTTATGGGAATATATGTAACAAAAAAATACATTAATTATAAAATACTTCATTTTGAGATTCATCGTAAAATGTTAGCTCTACTGTCTCTGTTAAAACATCTGCATAACTATAAGATACACGTTGCAATGCATCTTCTTGCTGGTCTAATTGTACAACAAACACAGAACGATACGTTTCTGCAAGTACACCTGATTGCTCCACAGTTTTTCTTCTCCCACTATTTGCCTTTAACATAAGTCGCTGTCCAAGATGGTGATCTAATTCGCTTTTAATTTCATCTAAACGTTTTGACATATACTTTGCTACACCTCGCTGTAATTTAGATTGAACACTTAAAACACGATATATCTATCCCAATTATTAACCGCAATTCACAGACAATATCATTATAAAAGCATCATGCGTTCAAATAGATAGAAGAAATACTATATTCTAAAAGTATCATTGTATAGTCTGCACGTTCTTGACGCTTTTTATCCAGACTCATTTAAATCATTTCCACATAAAAAAGCAAGATACGTATGTACCTTGCTCATTCGTCATAATGTTGAAAGGGCAATCCTGTTCGTAAAATCCCTCTTGTTTCAATTCCGCCTAGTCCCTTTTCGCCAGTAATTGTATTACGCACAACGTCCCATACATTTACTCTTTCCATAAATGAAGTGAAACTAATTTTGCCAACTACATATACAGGATCTAGAGCATGAATATTAATTCTAGACGGTGAACTAGCAAAATTAGCACCTGCTCGAATCAACGCCTCAAAGTGTGATTGACACGCTCCAGCAAAAATAACGAGTTGATCCAATGATGGATATTTTTTTCGCACTTCTCGAACAGCCTGTACAAAATGTCTAGAATGTCTATATGCCGCTAAATCTCCCATAACTCCTTTTGACTTTGTATATGCATCATGTCCTGTAATAACTAAAATGTCTGGGCGAAAATGATCTATTAAGTCTACTACCTTTTCATGCATCTCCGTTTCCTTACAATGAATACCTTGAACAGGAACGCCTATTTTATTATATAAATCTAAGCACTTGCGCAAATATAAAGGATCTCCATCTATATGCAATACACGTCCTGGCATTTGAAAATAATTCACTTCACTTGTATATCCACCAGTTGAAGTATGTTCATGTCTTTGTTTCATCAACACGTAATCTTGCTGAAACAACCGGTAAGTACGCTCCATCGTTTCTGTTTCACGCTTCACTCTATTTTTATGTTCTCGTTGATCTATACTAACTAAATCTGCAAGTGGTGCATCCGCCACAAGTCTAATTTCCTCTCCAAATAATATTGCCATATCGCCTTTTATTTCTATAATACGAAAAAGAATATCCCTATTATGAGAATATCGTTCAACTAATTCTCCAACATGTAAAGCCATTCTCCTACCTCCAAACTCCAAACTCGTTAGGCCATCTTACCTGTTTTTAAAGTATGAATTTAGGAAAGGAAAGGTGACAAAAGGGACAGCTCAAGTTGAACTGTCCCTTTCATATTCTTATGACAATTTATGAAGAATTAATGCATTACTTAATGTTGCAAACTCTTCGATAGATAGCGTTTCGCCTCTTCGCTTCGGATCAATTCCTACTTCTGTCAAAATTCGATCCAACAGCTCTTTATCTTTCGGGAAACCATTTAAATTATTTGATAAATTATTCATTAAAGTTTTACGACGCTGTGCGAAACTTGCTCGTACTACTTCAAAGAAGAAAGTTTCATCTGTCACTTCTACAACTGGTTTAGGACGCTTTAGAAGACGGATAATCGCAGAATCAACATTTGGTTGTGGCACAAACACTGTACGCGGTACAGTCATAACTGTTTCTACCTCTGTATAATACTGAATGGCAATTGATAAAGAACCATACTCTTTCGTTCCTGGTTTAGCAGCTAAACGATCCCCAACTTCTTTTTGCATCATAACAACAAATCCACGAACCGGTAATTTTTCTTCAAGCAATTTAAATAAAATTGGCGTTGTAATATAGTATGGTAAGTTAGCTACTACCATTACATCTTGTCCTTCTTCAAATTGCTCACTAAACACTTCATGTACATCTGCTTTTAGTACATCTTTATTTATAACTGTAACGTTGCTATATGGAGCTAACGTCTCGTCTAAAATTGGTAATAATCTCTGATCAATTTCAAAAGCCACTACTTTTTTAGCACGCTTTGCCAATTGCTCTGTTAACGCACCAATACCTGGTCCAATTTCAATTGCGCCACTTTCTGAACCGATTTCTGCGTGATCAACGATACGATTTAATACATTCGTATCAATTAAAAAATTTTGTCCTAAACTTTTTTTGAATGAAAATCCATACTTTTCAACAATGTCTTTCGTACGATTTGGTGTTGCGATATCCTTCATTTTTTTTCCTCCTGTATTACTTGCTTATAAGCTTCTGCAAATGATTCCTTTGAAACCTGAAACATTTGTAAACGTTTATGTAACTGTTTTGCGTTTGTATAACCAATCTTTAATAGCTTACCCACTCTTTCTCTGCGACTCTTTGCCATTTCTCCGCCCACTAAGCCCGCATCGACTAGATCACTCCAACTAATTTCACTTGTGTAAGCTTCCATTTCTTCATGTATATTCTCTAAAGCACGGCGAATCGACTCATTAGAAGCATGTTCGATTCCAACACCTTTTTTCCTTTTAGCAAGTGCTTCTTCCTTCGTTAAAAAAGCATGCTTACATCCAGGAACCTTGTCAGAAATAATTTTTCGAATACGCTCTCCAGGATAATCCGGATCTGTGAAAATAATAACGCCTCGTTTTTGCTGCGCTAATTTAACTTGCTCAATAACGTGATCACCGATTGCTGAACCGTTCGTTTCGATTGTATCCGCATCAACAGCACGTTTAATCGCAACTGTATCATCTTTACCTTCTACAACGATAATCTCTTTAATTTTCATGCTTGCCTCCACACTCTTTTCATCTCTACTTAGTAAAACAAAAAAATGACGACTTTTCCATTATTATTTTCCCAATCTTACATTTTAAAAAGTAGAAGAGAAAAATCTTTGTTCACTATCCTTATTGTAACACTTCTATCTCCATCTTAATTTATCCGCAGTATTTCTACACTTATGTTATGCGTAAATAGTGGGTTCTTATCACTTCTATTATCTCTCTTCTCAAAAAACAAAAAAAGAATGGGACTCCCCATTCTTTTTTATTCAACACCAAATAAGGCTTTGGCATTCTTTGTTGTTACTTGTGCTACTTCGTCATAAGAAATTCCTTTTAAATTCGCAATTTCTTCTGCTACCAGTTTTACATAACTAGGTTCATTTCGTTTCCCTCGAAATGGATGTGGTGTTAAATACGGGCAATCTGTCTCTATCAATAATTTTTCTAACGAAATCTCCATAGCAACTTCCTTCGGTTTCTTGGCATTTTTAAATGTTACTGGCCCACCTAATGAAATTAAAAAGTTCATATCGACACATCGCTGCGCTACTTCTACACTACCGCTAAAGCAATGCATAATGCCCCCTACTTCAGCTGCATTCTCTTCCTCTAGGATATCAACAATATCTTGAGTTGCATCGCGGTTATGTATAATAATCGGTAATTTCACCTTTTTCGCTAATGCAATTTGTTTACGGAATACTTCCTTCTGTATTTCCTTTGGAGACTTATCCCAGTGATAATCTAATCCCATTTCCCCAATTGCAACTACTTTAGGATGAGCCGCTAATTCTTCTAACCAAGCTAAATGTTCTTCTTTCATATCGATTGCATCAACAGGATGCCATCCAACTGCAGCGTAAATAAAATCATAAGCCTCTGCTAATTCAATTGCTTTCTTTATCGTTACTTCATCAAATCCAACAACAACTGTATATGTAACTCCCGCTTCTTTCATTCTCGCGATAACTTCTTGTAAATCTTCTTCAAATTGCTCTGCATTTAAATGTGAATGTGTATCAAACAACATAATAAATAACTCCTTTTATATTGAAATCAATTCTCTCATAGAAAAACTACACTCTTTCTAACTTAACGATAACAATACTTCAATTTTAATGCAAAAAACGGAATGTAAAAAGAAAAAAGACGCTTCACCAATGTTACACGTGAAACATCTCTTTTCTTGTCTCAATTACTTGATTTTTGTACCATTTGGTAAATTCTGGTCAATTGATGCTAATGACAATACGCCATTCTCTTCACCTGCTAAAATCATACCTTGTGATAATTCACCACGTAATTTTACAGGTTTTAAATTCGTTACACAAATAACCTTTTTACCTTTTAGTTCTTCTGGGGAATAGAATTTAGCAATCCCAGAAACCACTTGGCGCTTCTCTGTACCTAAATCAAGCTGAATTTTTAACAACTTATCTGCTTTTTTCACAGGTTCAGCGGATATTACTTCAGCTACTCGTAATTCTACTTTAAAGAAATCATCAATTGTAATTTCTTCTGCCTTTGGTTCTTCTGCTTTTTTCTCTTCTACTTTAGGAGCAGAACCTTGCATTTGTTCTTTAATATATCCCACTTCTACTTCCATTTCCAAACGAGGGAAAATTGGGTTTCCTTTTTCTACTTTTGTTCCAGCTGGAATACATCCAATTGTAGATAGGCTTTCCCAAGATTTATGCGCCTCTTCAGTAAGTCCAAGTTGAGCAAACATCTTACTTGGTGCTACTGTTAGGAATGGCATAAGCATAATACCTGTTTGACGAAGTACCTCAGCTAAGTGGGACATTACAGACGCAAGTTTTTCACGATCATTCTCATCCTTCGCTAATACCCACGGCTGCGTTTCATCAATATATTTGTTCGTACGGCTAACTAATTGCCAAATGGAACTTAGCGCTACAGAGAATTCCATATTCTCCATTGCCTCTTCTACTTTTTTCAATGTATCTTCGGCAAATGTCACTAACGTTTCATCGAACTCAGTTACATTTGCTTTAAATGCAGGGATTTCCCCGTTAAAGTATTTATCAATCATAGCTACTGTACGATTTAATAAGTTACCTAAATCATTCGCTAAATCAAAGTTGATTCGTTCAACAAATCCTTCTGGTGTGAATACTCCATCAGATCCAAATGGAACTTCGCGAAGTAAGTAGTAACGCAATGCATCTAATCCGTAACGATCAATTAATGTAACTGGATCTACTACGTTTCCTTTTGACTTACTCATTTTTCCATCCTTCATTAAAATCCAGCCATGAGCAAAGACTTTCTTCGGAAGTGGTAAATCTAAAGCCATTAAAATAATTGGCCAATAAATTGTGTGGAAACGAACGATTTCTTTCCCAACTAAATGGACATCTGCTGGCCAGAATTTTTTATACTTCTCTTCATTTTCTGTTCCATATCCTAATGCAGTAATGTAATTAGACAACGCATCTACCCATACGTAAATAACGTGTTTTGGGTTACCTGGAACACGAACTCCCCAGTCAAATGAAGTACGAGAAACCGCTAAATCTTCTAATCCTGGTTTAATGAAGTTATTAATCATTTCATTTTTACGGGACTCCGGCTGAATGAAATGAGGGTTATCCTCATAGAACTTTAATAGTCGGTCTACATATTTACCCATTCTAAAGAAATAAGACTCTTCGCGAACAAGTTCTACAGCGTGACCACTATCTGGGCTTTTTCCACCAACTACTTTGTCACCTTCCATAATTGGATCTACTAATTGATGCGCTGTATAGAATGTTTCATCTTGTACAGAATACCAACCTTCATATTCATCAAGATAAATATCGCCTTGATCTACTAGCTGCTTGAAGATTTTCTCAACAACATCTTTATGACGATCTTCAGTTGTACGAATAAAATCATCATAAGAGATATCCATCTTCTCCCAAAGTTCTTTAATCCCTGATACAATGTTATCCACATATGCCTGTGGTGTAACATTTAGTTCTTCTGCTTTCTTTTGGATCTTCTGTCCATGCTCATCAGTTCCTGTTAAATAATGAACATTGTATCCTTGCATACGCTTATATCGTGCCATCGCATCTCCTGCTACTGTCGTATAAGCATGTCCAATGTGTAACTTTCCACTTGGATAATAAATTGGGGTAGTAATATAAAAGGACTTATTTTCCTCTTTCATCGTTTTGGACCTCCCGAATAACCTCATATGTATTTATAAACAGTATATCAAAAACTCATATATAAAGTGAAACTTTAATCCGTGGAGAGGGTTCATCCCCCATGGATTATTAGCCCACACCAATCGGGCTTTTACGAGCAGCCCGACTCCCACTTAACTTCTTTGCTCCGGCTAAATTTTGAAGTGGGAGTCTTACTGCTCGCAAATAGCGGGATAAAACGAGTTAATGCTCGATATCTTTATCATCTATTACTCATATTCAAAAAATATACAATATATTTCCCGAAAAGTATAAATATTACAAAAAATAATACAAAACAATTGTAGAAATGACTTACATTCTATCATATATAAGAAGTATAAAAATCTATAAATCTTTTTTTAAAATATAGAATTTAATAATTGACGGAAATGTAAATGATTGGTATCATATGTCCATAGGGTATTTTGTCGAAAAATGACGAATCAAAAAAATAGACTCGAAACTTATAAACTATTTATTTAGGAGGAAAAGAATTATGAAATCTACTGGTATCGTTCGTAAAGTTGATGAATTGGGTCGTGTAGTAATTCCAATCGAATTACGCCGTACTTTAGGTATTGCAGAAAAGGATGCTCTTGAAATCTACGTTGATGATGAAAAAATCATCTTAAAGAAATATAAACCAAACATGACTTGCCAAGTAACTGGTGAAGTATCTGATGGTAACCTATCTTTAGCTGAAGGTAAAATTATCTTAAGTAAAGAAGGCGCTGAACAAGTCTTAAACGAACTTCAAGATTATATCGAAACAGCAAAATAAGCTTCTCAATTATGAGAAGCTTATTTTTTATCCACATGATAGATTTGATATACGTCTCGTTTCGACAAATCTCGGTCTTTAGCGACTGTTTTTATCGCTTCTTTTGAATTCATACCTTTTTCATTTATATAATGTTCAATATGATTATATACTGAAATAGCTTCCCACCATTTTTCTTCTGGAGTAGGTTCTTCTGTTGAACCTGCTACTAAAATACAAAACTCACCACGAACTTCATTTTGCTTCGTCCACTCAATCGCTTCTTCAATTGTTCCACGAATAAACTCTTCAAATTTTTTCGTTAGCTCACGACATAATACGATTTCCCTATTTCCTAATACTTCTTGCATAGAGATTAAAGTATCATCTAAACGATGTGGCGCCTCATAAAACATCATTGTAGTTGGAATATAGCGTAGTTTTTCTAATTCAAGCTTACGTCCCTTTTTATTTCTTTGCAGGAAACCATAGAAATAAAAATGTTTTGTCTCAAGTCCTGATGCAATCAATGCTGTAAGGGCTGCATTTGCCCCAGGAAGCGGGATAACATGATATTGTTCTGCTACAGCCTCTACAACGATATCATAACCAGGATCTGAAATACATGGCATACCTGCATCGCTCACAATGGCTACAGTCTTACCTTCTTCTAACTTATCTAAAATTTTCCGTCCACTTACTCCTTTATTATGCTCATGATAACTCATAACTGGTGTTTCAATTTCAAAGTAATTACAAAGTTTCTTCGTTTGCCTTGTATCTTCCGCTGCAATAATGTCTGCCTCTTTTAAAATTCGGATTGCACGAAATGTCATATCCTCTAAATTTCCGATTGGAGTCGGTACTAAATATAAAACTCCCTTTTCATTTTGCTGAAAGCTTTTTTGCTGCCACATAGCGTTCTCCTTTTTGCATATATTCTTCTTTTTTTTTCCTCGTTAACTGCTTAAAGTGATACTCAGCTTGCATAGCCGTTCGTTTATCCTCGTGATCCTCTACATATTTTAAAACAACTGGAAGTCTAGCGCGTGTATATCTAGCACCTTTTCCACTATTATGGGTCTGAATCCGTTTTTCTATATGATTCGTGTATCCAGCATAATAACTTCCATCAGAACACTCCACCACATAAAAACAATGCTTATTCTTCTCCATATAAAATTGAACGAAGCTCCTTTGTATATTCATTGTTTTCTTCATATACAAAAAGAGGTGGTAAGATTTTTAAATCAGCATTCCCATCCTTAATTCCTTCAATTAACAATGTATTCGCTTCTTTACCAGCCTTAGGATAAACAAATCGCACACGTTTCGGTTCAATTTTGTATTTACGCATTAATGTGACGATGTCGAGCAAACGACCTGGACGATGTACAAATGCTACTTTCCCACCCTGTTTCACTAGCTGGCTACTTGCGTATACAACATCTTCTAGTGTGCACATAATTTCATGACGAGCTATCGCTAAATGTTCATTCATATTCTTCTCAGAAGTTTGTGGTGTTTGAAAATAAGGAGGATTACATGTTACAACATCATATTGATGACGTCCAAGTTTCTCCGGCATATCTTTCAAATCTCCATGGATTAAATGAATTCTTTCTTCTAAATTATTGTATTGAACGCTTCTTATTCCCATATCATATAAGCGCTCTTGAATTTCTACACCTGTAATTTTCCCTTTTGTCCTTGTACTTAATAAAAGAGGGATAACTGCGTTACCTGTACACAAATCAAGTAAATTACCTTTTTGAATTGGCACCCAAGCAAAATCTGCAAGTAAAACAGCATCCAAAGAAAAATTAAATACTGATGGACTTTGTACAATCTTCATATCTTGCGCTAATAAGTAATCTAAACGCTCATCTTCATATAAATTCATATATTGCTTCCTTTCTTACACTTAACCTATCCTATTTCATCTTCTATTAATGTAAAAATAAATTTCATTCTACTCTCATGTATAAAAAATTACCTTTCCAATTATATTGGAAAGGTAATCTCACTTTTTATTTAAAAATGACAGACAGAATAAACAATCTCCCTCTTTACGTACACTTCCATAATGTAGATTGCAAATATGAAAACCTTCTTGATATAGTCTCGCTAGATTATCGTAGCCTTCACCAATATCTGTCTTCGCCTTCATTTCTTTGCGTTTTTGAGTTTTTTGTTTTTCCTTGTTCTGCACTTCTTCAAAACGATGTCGCAAATTTTCATTTTCCATTTTTATATGTTGGTTTTCTTCCAATAATTCTGCAAGATGTTGTTTTAATTCTCCCAACTGTTTGTATAAATGTCCAATTTGCTCTTCCATACTAGAAACCGATGCAAAAATATCCTTTTTCTCCACAAGCACCCACCTCATTAATCTGTGGTTTGACTCGAAACGACCCCTTTATTCATTAATTCATCTAACGTATATTCTACTATCCGTTCCTTGTCTACTAGTTCCACTTGAATTAATCTTTCTAAAATATTTAATCCGATAACACGGCCAGTACCGTGCGGTGTTTGTATACGTTGATCTAAATCAGGAAGTTGTTCCTTTGCTGCCTCATATTCATCATTCTCATATTTTAAGCAACACATTAAGCGACCACATAAACCAGAGATTTTTGCAGGATTTAATGATAAATTTTGATCCTTTGCCATTTTAATGGATACAGGTTCAAAATCTCCTAAAAAAGTAGAACAACAAAGCATACGACCACATGGACCAATACCACCAAGCATTTTTGCTTCGTCACGAACGCCGATCTGTCTCAGCTCAATTCTTGTCCTAAAAATTGCCGCTAAGTCTTTCACTAGTTCCCGGAAATCAATCCGGCCATCCGCAGTAAAGTAAAAAATAATCTTATTACGATCGAACGTATACTCTACATCTACAAGCTTCATATCAAGATTATGTTCTCCTACCTTTTGTTGACAAACTTGATATGCTTCTTTCGCAGCATGCCTATTCTCTTCAACAATGGTACGATCATTTTCATTTGCAATACGAATAACTTTTTTTAGCGGTAATACAACGTCATTTTCATCAACTTGCTTTTTGGTAATAACTACTTTTCCGTACTCAATACCTCTTACCGTTTCTACAATTACAAACTCATTTTCTGAGATATCGAACTGATTTGGATCAAAGTAATATACCTTTCCGGCCTTCTTAAAGCGAACACCTACTACATCATACAAAACGGTCATCCCTCCTGCAACCGCAACACTAACTGTTCGAACACAAGCTGCGCATTTACATTAGCGTTGATTCTATTTTTTGCCTCTAATATATTAAAGAGAGCTGATACAATGCGCTTCTGAGCATAAGAAAAGGATTCAAACATCTCTTTCTGCTCATGAAAAACAAGACGATCTTCTTCTCCAAGTTGAACATATAATAAATCCTTATAAATAAGGAGTAACATATCTAAGCCTTGCTGTAATTGTTCTTTCTCTCCAAAGTGCTTCCCCCATTTTTCTTGTACAAAAAAAATAGAGGCCTTATCTTTTTCGAGCGCTTCACATAATTTTATCACTAAAGCTCTCGCTTGTGCAAACCATTCATCATTACACATTAATAAAGCTTCTTCAAAACTATTTGTAAGCTGCGCAGCAAGTGTAGATAAAGAAACTGTAATACCTTCTTCCTCTAACCTCTTAATTAAAGATTCTGTAGGCAACGGCCTAAACGTAACAACTTGACAACGAGATAAGATTGTATTTAAAATCTGATGACTTTGTTCAGTAAGTAAAATAGCTGTTGTATCACTACTTGGTTCTTCTAAAAACTTTAAGAGCGTATTCGCTGCATTTGCTGTCATACGATCTGCATGCTCAATAATATATACTTTTTTATTTGCTTCTAATCCTGTTTTTGAAAACTCTTCTTGTAAATCATGAATTTGCTGTTTTTTAATAGATAATCCATCTGGTTTTACAATATGTAAGTTTGGGTAGTTACCTGAATCAATTCGGCGACAATTCGTACATACATGACAAGGCTCTACACCATTTCTTTGTGAACAGAGAAAACTTTTTGCCATTTGAATTGCTGTGGCGAACTTCCCAGTCCCTTTCCCTCCCTCTAACAAGTAAGCGTGGGATATACGCTCTTTTGCAATGCTATTCATCAACATTTTGACACCGATGGGCTGTATAACAGAAAGCTGCTCCCACGTATTTATCATACTGCATACCTCACTTATTTCATTCTTTCCTTCTATTATAACAATTTATCTTCTATAATCTGAACAACTTCTTCTATAAGTTTTTTCATTGGTTGATCAGCATTTACTAATACAATGCGATTAGAGAAACGCTCTACAACTTGTAAATACCCTTCACGCACACGTTTATGGAAAGAGATATCTTCCATATCTAGTCGATTTACTTCACGTCCTGCATCTTTTCCAATTCGTGCTAAACCTACCTCTGGCTCAATATCTAAATAGATTGTTAAACTAGGCATACAATCTTCCGTTGCGAAACGATTAATTTCAAATACTTTATCCATACCTAAGCCCCTTGCATATCCTTGATATGCTAAAGAGCTATCTATAAAACGATCACATAGTACAAGATATTTTTCCTCAAGTGCCGGCATAACTTTTTCCACTAAATGTTGTCTACGTGCAGCAGCATATAAGAGCGCCTCTGTACGTGCTTCCATCATCGTATACTCTTGTTTATGTAAAATTGTTCTAATATCTTCAGAAATTGCAATACCACCCGGTTCTCTGGTCGCCATTACCTTTTGTTCCTTTTGCTCAAAATATGGTAATAAACTTTTAATTAATGTTGTTTTACCCGAACCTTCTGGCCCTTCAATTGTTACAAATAATCCCTTCATCCTAAAACCTACTTTCTATATCATACACGTTCATATATTTCGTACTACCTTGAAAACGAGCCCCTGTTTTCTCTAAATGAGTAATTTGCTTTGTATGTTCTTGAGTAATTCTCTCTCCATACATGATCAATGGAATTCCAGGTGGATACGGAATCACCATTTCTGCAGCTATCATACCAACGGCTTCTTCTATAGATACTAACTTCGTTTCGTATCTCTCTAATTGTTTATACGTATACGGTAAAGAGGAAATCTCCCCTTTATAAGTATAACGAATTGATGCTGTCTTGTCTTTTACCTTATATTGCTGCATAGCTAATCGAATGATCTCTATAGCTTTCATATACCCCTCATTTACTTGTAACGGTAATATAAGTAGGACGTTATATGGATCTGCCATTTCCGTATATATACCGACTTTTTCAAATACAGACTGTAATTCATACCCCGATAACTGACAGCGAGTTTGCACCGTAACTTTTAATTCATCTTGCGATGGATATTGCAAAATGGCTATTTGTGGGATAGATCGCAATCCTTCCTTAAATCGGCGTAAAAACTCAACGATTTCATCATGGCCCTCTTCCTTTATAACCGCTATTGCAAAACGTGCTATATCAAGAGAAGCCATAATTGGATACGATGGGCTACTAGATTGTAGCATACTTAAATAGGAGGAAACTTTTTCTTCGCTCACCAAATGGCTATTTATATGTAAATAAGATCCCATTGTCATCGCAGGTAATGTTTTATGTGCGGAATGAACCACAATATCCGCACCATAAACTAATGCTGACTTCGGGAAGGGGTCCCCTATACAAAAATGCGCCCCATGGGCTTCATCTACTAGAACAGGAATTTTATGTGCATGTGCGTAAGCGATACTTGCCTCTAAATCAATGCCCATACCATAGTAATTAGGATGTGTTAAAATAAGTGCTTTTGCATTTGGATACTTTGTAATTGCCTCCTTAATAACTTCATCACGAACACCTACTGGTACGTTATGTACTTCATCAATCCATGGATTTAAAAAGACCGGATTCGCCCCTGCTAATTTCAAACCATTAATGATCGATTTATGACAATTTCTTTGTACGAGGACAATATCATGTTCGCCGCAGCAAGATAAAATCATTGCTAAATTTCCAACTGTTGAACCATTAATTAAAAAATAACTTTTGTGCACGCCGTATACTTCAGCTAATAATTGCTGTGCTTCATCTATACATTCAAACGGGCTATGTAAATCATCTAATCCTGTTAACTCTGTTACATCAATTGATAATATGTCCTTAAACCCCCCTGAAGCTTTCTGAGGGAAGTTTAAACCATTCTTATGACCCGGAACATGAAAAGATAGTAGTCGCCTTTCTTTAAATTCCATTAGCGCCTCATATAAAGGCATACGATTTTGATTCATATATATCTCTTCCTTATTATTCATTGTGTATCTATTATACAGATATTAGGGCAAAAAAAATAATAGGCATAATGCCTATTTAAAAATATGATACTTCTAGTTTTCGCAGTTGTTTTAAATAATGTATATACTTCGGGTCATTTGTCTCAGTATTCACCAGATTTCTTTCGCACTCGTAACATATTAAATTATTATATACATATATTCCTTCCCCTCTTTTTGTCTCACAAACGATGCAAATTTCACTTGGTAATTTCATAATCTTTCCTCCCTTTTTAAATAAACATATTATATACCTCTATTCCTTAACAAATTTCTGGAAAATATACATCAATTTCTTATATAATATGATTTATTCTTGGGCAACGTGTTTGTATTACTTATGTATTCCCTTTACTTCTTTCATGTACCGTTTAAAAACAAAAAAACACAAGTCAAAAGACTTGTGTTTTTATCTTGCTTGGCGACGTCCTACTCTCACAGGGACAAGGTCCCAACTACCATCGGCGCTAGAGAGCTTAACTTCCGTGTTCGGTATGGGAACGG